>QYQA01000013.1 GCA_007280285.1 Methylococcus sp.
CTTGAGATAGAGCCACTCGCCCCCAAGCGCCAGGCTTAGCAACAGCGTGAGGGCCATCAAAAAGAGGGTGAGTGTGTAGGGCCTTAGGCTGGGGTTCATGTCCTAGGGCGCCTGCATGTAACCGATGACATCGAAATCCACACTCAGCCGGTCCTCAATCCGTTGGTTTTTATCGTTGGGATTACGAGGAATCCGAATCGGCCGAATATTCAGGTTATCAATGAACAAATAAGGTTTTCCGGATTCAAAATGGTGGAGCATCTGCCGGAGCATGGGTGTGGTCGCTGAAATACGAACCTTCACGCCCACCCTGACCGCATTTTCTTCGGCTCTTTCAGGGATCACCTGGGTGCTTGAGAGCTCCCCACCGGCTTCGCTGACCGCCTGTTTGATGAGTGTCTGCAGTTCGGCGGTGGCAAGAGCCGCTGTGTTAGTGGGCAGGAAAGCCTCGTTTTTCTGCGCCAGTGCCCGGATACCCTCGACGCGCTGGGCGAGGTGGTCCTTTTCACTGGCCACTTGTTTCAGATGTTCAAGTTTGAAGCGATAACTCTCGACACTGTCTTGGTATTCTTGCTGGAGACTCCACAGCGGATAGACCACTATCAGGACCAAGAGTCCGATGAGTCCCAAGAGAATGGCGATCGCGCTCAGCTTCGACTGATTGAAGGCCATCGGCTGATTGAGCCGCTCAATGAGGTTCTTCAGAAAACCTCCCATTGACGACGTCAAAGCCAATCTGAAAACGTTCGAGCCCATTGGAGGCGTCTTTGGTGACGGGTGATGAGAAACTAACGTCCTTAAAATAGGAGGAGGTCTCTAATTGCTTGATCAACGTCGACGCTGAGGGTGATTGGCCCTGAAGGATCATCTTGTTATTGGCCAGCTGAAGTCCATTGAGCCAAGTATCATCTGGGATGACCCGGCTTAATTCCTCCATGGTATCGACCAGCACCGGTTCCTTGCGTTTCTTTTCTTGAAGGAAGCGGGCTTGATGAAGCATCTTATCGGATTGTTCGCGCATGGCTTCAACCTCTTTGGCGATTTTGGTCGTTTTCTTGACCTCAGCCTGGAGTCGAAGGGATTCGCCGCGCGCCGACCAGATAGGCAGGACCATCAACAGGATGAGGATCGATAGCATGATGCTGGCCAGGGCGATGTTCATATAGTTTGGGAGGGGATTACCCTTTGGCTTGAACTGTTCTGGCAGCAGGTTGTATTCGCCGGGCTTACCTTTCCCCTCAAGGTAGACGACTTCGGGTTGCCATCCGGCTTTGGCCAGTTCAGACAGTCGCTCATCAAGGACGATTTTTGGAACAATCACCAGATCGACCAGAATCTGTCGGGTGGAACGCATGCGGTTTGTAACGCGAGCGGAGAAATAGACCTGATCTTTCTGGAACGGCGTTATCCGGTCCATTTCGAATTCGACCACACGTTGGAGGTTTTCCTCCGCAACCAGTGGCAGCTTGATCGCCTTATGAAGTCCTTGATTTTTTGATAGGCGAAGGACCTCACGGCATCCGGTCAGTTCAGGGTGTTTCTCTAAGAGGTTATCTCGAGCTGATGGGGTGAACTGATCGGATCCCAGGGTTACGAGATGCGATTCGCCCGTTGGGGTTTGGTGAGACAGATCAAGATGGCCTTTCTCGGCTTCGATGATCAGAAATTCACGGGCGCCGCCAAAGAGTTTCTGGACGGCGGTGGGCACCATCGTCAACATCTCGTCGCGCCACCATTGCCAGAGCTGCTGGATCTGTGAGTCGATGGGGGTATCGAATTTGATCATGGTGATGATGGAAGCAACCGAATCAAAAAGGCGGCCTTATGCCTCAATGTGCTTGCTGGGAATGACTTTTCTCAGGGACATGATAGGGTTTCCAGCGGAGCATCGTGAACGGCGAACCGTTGGCGCCTGGGCCTCTCCTTATGGTGGCTAGAACGCCAAATACCTTATGATCATCTATTTCTGATTCTGCAATCACGCTGTAGGCCATATCGCTCGATCCATTGGTGTTGAGGCCTGGGATCGGAGGGAGTGGGGCCGGGCCCCCGAGCTGACGTTGTTGCATAAAATTCGCCACCGCGCCCTGATCGCCGCCGAGCAATGCCGTCAGCACCTCTTTGGAGGCCTTCTGAGGGTTGAGGCCGTCACTTCCAGAGTATAGCGTAAACCAGTTTTCCAATTTACGATAAAGGTCCGGTGATACACCCATAACTCCCCGCAGCTCATCCATGACCATAAAGTTGCGATTTTGTGGCAAGGCTTTCATGCCTTTTGCCTTGTAATCTTCAGCTTCGGCGCCCACATTCCGTTTGATGTCATCAGCATCCCGCCAGTCTATGATCGCATCCGTCAACTGAGTCGCCTGGTCCTCATTCTGCAGGGCCAGCTTCAAGGCAGCCTTCAAGGTTTGCTCCTGGGCGACATTTACGTCAATTTTGCCGCCTTCATCAATAATTCTCAAACGAACCTTGGAGTCGTTAGCTTGCCAGAGGTATGGCCTGCCATCGGACTGCCAACGCTTTTTGGGGTCGGGGATGCTGAGCATCAGCATGGCATAGTTGATGCCGGCGTCTGCCATGGCCAAGGCTTTAGCTCGTTCATGGGCGTGACTCATAATGCCCGCCTCCCGTTGTGTCGAGAGGGCAAAGCTACCGGCCATAATGGTCATGAGGCTAATCACCCAGAGGACCATGACCAGGGCCATGCCGCGTTCCCGAACGTCAAGGTGTCTCATCCTCTGGTTACCTTAACATCTGAGCTTTGGGGGCAATAAGGAGCGTGGGCCAGGGTTCCTCGCCTTCCCGTTCGATTTGGACCCGGATGAGTGTGGGTAGTTGGTACTCTTGCCATTTATTTGTCCATGTCCCGGCTTGATCTGCCGCTCCAACCGTATTCCCTGACGCTGGATTGGTGCCAAAATAGGACAGTTTAAAGACCTTGAGATGGTCGATGATCGCGAGGTCATCAAAGGGTTCAGAGGCCGCCTTATCGCCTTGCGGATTAGATTGATAAGGAACAATGAGGACCTTCAGCGACCGGTTGTCATCATCGCCAACCAACGACAGGTTAAACCGGTAAAGTCCCCCACCTTCAAGCTGGTCGGGGAGTGGGGCGATATAGGATAGCGAGGTTTCGGTTCCAACCAATGCCGGCTCCATTTCGCCGCGGCCGTTGATGCCTGAAATGGGGAGCAGGCTCGCAATGTGGCGGGAGAGAAAGCCTTCGACGACAAAAAGTCGGCTCGCTTTCGCCATGCGATCTTCGCCGGCCTCCCAGCTTTCAGCGCCAATCCTGAGGCTGCCAGTGAGGATCAGCATCATCATCCCAAGAAGGGCTGTTCCAATCAGGATTTCGATCAGGGTGAAGCCCTGCTCAAAAGGTGTTGGCCGCCGCTTCAAGGTGGCTTGTCCTGAATGAGTCGAAGCGTTGAGAGGTTGAAGGCCCGGGGGTCTTCCTCGCCCCCCCACTCCACCGTGAGTTCGACCCAGTAAGGCATGAATCCCAATTGCTGATCACCCAAGAGGTTCTGATCGACGCTGTAAGGGGTGACGTTGAAGCTCCAGTGGTAGTCGCCTTCGAGCTCTCCTTCGGTGATCCCGGGTTTTAACGGAATCTCGGTGCCAAGGCCATTCAGCATGGACTCTGCGGTCAGGATCGCACGGTAATACTCATCGGCGGTCCTTGCAATTTGGCCGCCACCGGCAAAAATACGCAGCAGAACCCCGAGGCAGAGGGATAAAACGCCAAAGGCGACGAGGATTTCAAGTAATGAAAAGCCGGATTGTCTCCCGCGTTTCTCAATGGTCACCTAAATCCTCCTCCCCGATCGTGATTTCGCCGGTTAACCAGTTGATATCGACGACCCGAGTTTGCTTGGCAGTGATCAGGCTCACCCTGCCACCCGTTGCCGATCCATCCGGGAAGAAACGAATGCGACCGGTCCCCTCATCCAGGGTTTCGGTAGAGGTCGTGAAAAGTCCGAGTTCGATGCCGGGGGGTAATCGATACAGTTTGGGTCTCCCTGAGACGCGATAGGAGTGATTGACGGTATTCAGTTCGAATAGAGCGTCTTCGCCTCGAATCATGGCTTGGCCTCGGGTGTGCCGAAGCGCTGAGGCGACGTCGCGCGATGCCGAGTAGAGTTGGGCTCTCGCGATGGCTGGACCGAAACTGGGGACTAAGGTCCCCATGACGATACCGGCGATGGCCAGCACGATAAGCATCTCGATCAGGGTGAAGCCCTTAACGATGGGGCTTTGGCCTGTTCGAGAGCTTAAGCTCTTAGGTAACCCTTGCGGCGGCGCGTTCAGATTGGCCGCCGCCAAAAGGCGGCCAGATGCTGGCCTTGAGGTCAAAGGGTCAGAGGGAATCACTCCCAGCTATTGACGTCCCGATCTTCCCCGTCGCCGCTCTCCGTGTTGTCGGCGCCCAGTGTGAAAATATCGAATTTGCCATGTTCGCCCGGTATCACATAGTGATAGGGGTTGTTCCAAGGATCTACGGGCATTTTCTTTTTACGCAGGTAAGGTCCGTTCCAGAATTTAGCCGTAGAGGGTTGCTCGATCAGTGCCCCAAGGCCCTCTTCTGAGCTCGGATAGCGGCCGGCATCCAGTCGATACATGTCGAGGGCAGAAGCCAGCTCCTCGATCTGAAGCTTCGCGGTCTTGGTCTTCGATTCCCCGAGGTGCTTGATGACTTGAGGGCCCACAAGACCGGCGAGTAAGCCGATGATGGCGAGAACCACCAGCAGTTCGATCAGGGTAAAGCCGCGGACGGTCCTTAGGGATGGGTGGTGGATCTTAATGTTTTCTAGATTCATGCGATGTCTTCTTAATGAAAAATCGGTGCTATCGATCAGGTTGGGAGCGATGGAGCCTCCCCGTCTTCAGTGAGGCCATTCTCCCATTTTAACCTCGAATAGGCGAATAGATTCGGATAGATGGCGTGTTAGAAGGCGAGATCGTTGACACTGAGGATGGCCATCAGAATCGAAATAATAATACCCCCAATCATCAAGCCAAGCCCCACGATCAGGATGGGCTCCAAAAGCGCCAGGAGGCGTTGAATGGAGATCTTGATTTCCTTGTCATAAGTGGTTGCTACGCGATCCAGCATTTCTGGAAGCTGGGCGGACTCTTCACCGAGTTTGATCATTTGCATGGCCAAGGAGGGAAAGATCTTGGCCTCCATCAGGGGGGCGGTCAGTCCGCCACCTTCCTTGAGGCTCGAGACCGCTAACTCCAATTTTTGAGCGACCAGTCGATTTTCGAGGGTGTCCTTGACGATCGAGAGGGCTGCCAGCAGGGGGACGCCGTTGCTGAGCAAGGTTCCGAGGGTCCTACTGAAACTAGCGACCTGAAATTTCAGCATGAGATCGCCAAAGAGGGGCAGTTTAAGCATCCAGCCGTCCCAGATCAGGCGCCGAATGGGGTCTGATTTTTGATAGCGAACCCAGCTACTGACCCCTACAAAAATCGGAATGGCCGCCCACCAATAGGAGCGAATGGCATCGGCTGAGCCCACCACAATCTGCGTCGGCAGCGGGAGTTCCTTGCCCGCGCTGTCAAACATTTCGGTGAATTGTGGGACCACAAAGGTCAGCATCAGCAGCAGGGAGCCTAAGGCCATGATGACCAGAATGATGGGATAGATCATCGCGGTGGACACTGTATCTTTGAGCTCTTTGGAGCTATCGAGATATTGACTCAATCGGTCGAGAACGACCTCAAGAGCGCCTCCAGCCTCTCCGGCGCGAATCAGATTGAGGTAAAACCGGGTGAAGATCGGTCCTTGCGCTTCGAGAGCGTCTGAGAGCTGTGCGCCGCCTTTGATCTTATCGAGAATCTTGCCAATCATGGCATTGAAATCGGCTTCTTCAGCGGTCAGCTCGAGCAATACGGTCAACGCTCGATCGAGAGGGAGTCCTGCTTCAAGGAGGGTGAGGAGCTCCCGGGTGAATAGGGTTACTTGCTTGTGGGAAATCTTGTTGCCGCGGCGTCCCAATCTTAAAAGGCTTGAAAGCCCGGTGCCGGCTACCTGGATCTTAATCGGCAGGAGGCCCTCCTCCTGGAGTTTCATCATCAGCGCCATCTCATTCGGGGACTCCCGCTCCTCCTCGATGGTTTCGCCATCCCGGGTCACCGCCTTGAAATGATAGAGCGTCATCTGAGGTTTCCTTTTAACCTTAAGCGTCTGAGGTGACGCGGAGGACTTCCTCAACCGTCGTCATTCCGGCGACCGCCTTGTGGATGCCATCGTCATACATGGTTTGCATGCCTTCCAAGAGGGCTTGTTCTTCGATTTTTCGGGCGGGCGCATTGGTCATGACGAGGCGCCGAATGTCATCGGTCATGACCAGAAGTTCGGTAATGGCAAGTCGGCCCCTGTAACCCGTTCCATCGCAAGCTTCGCAGCCTTTGGGTCGATAGAGGAGGATGTCACGCTCCTTCGAGAAATTCCACAGCTTGAGTTCGGCGGCGACTTCCGGGAGGGGTTCATAAGATTCGCGGCAGTGGGGGCAGAGTTTTCGAACCAGTCGCTGCCCAAGGATGCCGTTGACGGTGGAGCTGATGAGGTAGTCTTCAAGGCCCATGTCCAAGAGTCGGGTCACGCCGCCCGCGGCGTCGTTCGTGTGCAGCGTTGAAAGGACAAGATGCCCGGTCAACGCTGACTGGACGGCGATTCGGGCCGTCTCGATGTCGCGCATTTCACCAATCATGATGACATCAGGGTCCTGACGCACGATTGACCTGAGGGCCGAAGCAAAGGTCAGTCCGATCTGTGGCTTGGTCTGGATTTGGTTGACCCCGTCAAGCTGATATTCGACCGGGTCCTCGACGGTAATGATCTTTCGGTCGGGGGTATTGATCTTGTGTAAAGCGGTATAGAGCGAAGTGCTTTTTCCGCTGCCGGTTGGACCGGTGATGAGGATGATGCCGTGCGGCTGCTCCAAAACTCCAAGAAAGCGCTCCAGTGAGTCGCCCTCAAAGCCGAGGCTATTGAAGTCAAATTTGATGCTTTCCTTATGGAGGAGACGGATCACGACGCTTTCGCCATACATGGTGGGTACGGTCGAGACGCGAAGATCGAGTTCTTTGCCCTGAACCTGGAGCTTGATACGACCGTCCTGGGGGAGTCGCCGCTCGGCAATATTGAGCTTGGCCATAATTTTGATGCGGGACACCACGGCGGCGGTCGACCGAACCGGCGGTGACTCCACTTCCCTCAGTACCCCATCGATCCTGAAACGAACCTTCAGGGATTGTTCGAACGGTTCAACATGGATGTCCGAGGCGCGCATCTCTACCGCGCGCTGCATGATGAGGTTGACCATTCGAATGACCGGCGCTTCTGAAGCAAGATCCTTGAGGTGTTCGACATCGGCTTCGTTGACATCCTCGTCGCTACCAAACCGGTCGACGATTTCTCCCATGAGGGATTTTCCAGGTCCCAGTTGAGTTTCAAGGGCGCGATCGATGTCGGTGCCAAGACCCACTCGGGGGCATACGCGTTTATGGCAGGCAAGCGCCATGGCATCTAGCACTTCCTGATCAAAAGGGTCGGTGACGGCAATCACGACCTCTTCATCCGAGGCGGATAATCCGATGATGTGGTTTTCTTTGAGAAAACGAATCGAAATAGTTTCGGGAAGAGGCGAGGTTTCGGGGTAGTCCTCTGGAGTAACGAGAACCACTCCGCTGACATCGGCAAGGATTTCAGCGGTATCCCTTTCGGAGATAATGCCAAGCTTGACGAGTAGGGCGGGGATTCTCGGGTCATCCGTCTGTAAGGCCAGCCGATGCGCCCTGATGACCTCTGACTCGCGCATCTTTCCCTTGGATACCAAGGCGGCTGCAAAGTCGGCGTAGCGGGGAGAGTGCGCAACGACGTCTTCCGGAATTTCCGGGTCCGTCTGTGCCTGAGGTTCAGCTGCCAAGGTCGTTATCCAGTGGATGGGTCAGGGGAACGTCTATAAGGAGTAGCGATATCATCTTACACGCATCCTCGATCGCAGCGACCATGAAACAGAAGTCACGGCCTTCCTATATTATGGTACTACCTTACGCTGTGTGATTGACGTCATGAATGTTGTTGCTTCAAAGCTGATTGAAAGATTTTCCCCTGAGGGCCTGATCGTTGAAAGGCAGGGCCCTGACGCCCTCTTTCTTCGGCTATCTCCCATTGAGGAGTGCCGACCTGGCGATCTGGTGTTTGTTGATCATGTCAAATACCTGGACCGGGTTAGGGAGCAGAAACCTGCAGGTATTGTGACCTCGAAAGGCCTTGCCGAGAGCCTCTCTGGGTTGGAAGGTCTTGCGGTCCTCATCGCTCCAAATGTTCGTCTGGCGATGGCCATTCTCAAACAGACCTACGCCGATCGAAATGTGCGTGACACTGAATGGCCAAGAATCCACCCATCCGCGGTGATTCATGGCAGCGTGCGGATTCCCGAGGAGGTGTTGGTCGGGCCTGGCGTGGTGATCGGTCGGAATGTCGAGCTGGGTGATCGTGTGGTTCTGATGGCCAATGTGGTGGTGGAGCACGATGCAACGATTGGTGAGGGGACTGTCCTTCATCCTGGCTGCGTTGTCGGTTATGGGTGTGATATTGGATCTGATGTGATTCTCAAGGCGGGCTGCGTGATTGGATCCGAGGGCTTTGGTTTTGCCCAGGACGAACGTCGACGGAACTACCGCATCCCGCATACAGGTTCGGTGAGTATTGGTGATCGGGTGGTCATCGGGGCTAATACCAATATTGATCGCGGCACCTATGGCACAACCTGGGTGAAGGCGGGGGCAGTGATCGATGCGATGTGCCACTTGGGGCATAACGTGGAAATCGGTGAAGACAGCATCCTTTGCGCGCATACGGGGCTTTCGGGGTCTACCCGTTTCGGTCGCCGAGTCATTGCGTCCGGTCAAACCGGAACCCTTGATCATGTGACCGTGCCGGATGACACTGTTTTGTTGCACCGGGCCGGACTCAATAACAGTATCAAGGAACCAGGCATGTACGCCGGTGGCCCGGTTCAGCCGCTCCAGCAATACCTCAAGAATATGGCCATCATGCCAAGGTTGCATGAAATATGGACCCGATTGAGAGCCTTGGAAAAGAAATTGGCTGCGCTCTCCCAGGATGACTAGGGGGCTTTGGATTGGCTCGGCTCTTCTTCTGACGGGCTGTATTTTGGCGGGCGGGTGCTCGAATCAGGCGGTTGTTAGGGCGCCATCGTCGCCGTTTAAAGCTAAAGCTCTCCCAAGGCATGGAGCCGTCACCAAGGAAATGATTCTTTTGGATGGTGGCTTTTGTGGCGAAAGTGATGTCTGTTTTGATCAGAAAAGCCAGCAAAATTTTGACTGCGATGTTGAATTTTCCTGCGTCCCAACGACCCTCCCCCCTTAGAGGCGCATCAAAATAGCCATTCAAGGATGTATGGATGTTTCAAGCGATCTTGTAGATTCTCAAAAAGTATACGACCAGCCGATGCCCCTTCTCTGGCGGGCCCTTGGGTCTGACCATCGTAGACCTTGGCTGTTTTCAGGCGTGAAGGCGATGGGTGAGCGGGTTGCAGCAGATTGATGGCTCCAGCCTTTAAGGGAGAGGAGCGCATCTTCTCGGCTCGCCGATGACAATGAAATGTCGAGGCTAAAGCCTAAGATCGACAATGCGTTTAGATATTTCATTCTCCAGCAGATCATAAACTTGCCGTGCTGCCATTATGAAACCGTCTATGTCCATGCTAGGGCATGTCTTGATGATTATTTTTATTCCAATAATTGCCAGAAATATAGAAAATAAAATCTTTAGGAAGTGAACTGGAATAGTATGTGCCAGCCTTGCTCCCAATGGGGCGAAAATTAGGCTGGTCGGCACAATGCCAACGACTGCGGGCCAATAGATATATCCAGAACTAAAAGGGACCATCGCGTTCTGACCAACCCATGCGTAGCCAATAGATCCGGCAATCGCAATAAAAAATCCAACGGCAGAAGAGCTTCCTATAGCGGCTCGGAGAGGGGCGTTAGACCAAGTTAGGAAGGGTACTGTAAGGGTTCCGCCACCCACCCCAACCAGCGCGGAAATGACCCCAATAAATAATCCAATGAAGCTCGTACCCAACCAGCCTGGGAGTCCTCTGTGAGCAGAGGGCCGCCTTGATATTGCCATTTGCATTGAGACGATCAAAAGAAATATCCCAAAGAACAGAGCGAGAGCGACGCTGGTCATGAGCCCAGCTAGAAAAGTTCCGATGAGGGTACCAATAATAATTCCCGGACTAAGTCTGAAAACAGAAGACCAAATAACGGCTCCTTGCCTGTTGTGCGCGATAATAGAGCTTATTGATGTAAAGCAGATGGTCGCTAGTGATGTTGCAAGAGCAAAATGCATTATTTGGTCTTTAGGTAGGGCCTCACCAGAGTCGTAAACCCAAAGGAGAGTAGGGACAATGATGATGCCACCCCCAATGCCCAATAGTCCTGCCAAAGTGCCGGCTAAAGCCCCGAGAAGGGTCAGGTAAAGAAAGGTTTC
>QYQA01000085.1 GCA_007280285.1 Methylococcus sp.
ATCACGATCCTGAATATGGCGGCGATCCTCTCGGAGATGGGCGGTAATGCCGTCGGCACCCGCCTGCTCTGCCACCAACGCGGCCTGAATCACTTCCGGGAACCGAGTCCCCCGAGCTTCCCGAACGGTCGCGATATGATCGATATTGACACCCAATAAAATGGGCAGAGATGGGTTCATGGGTCACCTCGAGACAATCACCTTCAGACAATCCCAAGGAGGAGAAACCTCTCCAAAAAAAAATCGCCGAGTCGACAGTCTAACCCAATACCCATCGTTAAAAGGATTAATTGGGATCCGGCCTTGTCATGACACCCTTGGATCGCCAAGATCCCAGGCGACATGACCTTCCCGTAAAGAGGGGACCTCTGGGTTTCGGTTCTCGCTTCACAGAAATTCTTCGGCGAAGGCGCCAAAGCGCCTTACCCTAGGGGGTCTCCCTCTTGACGAGCCTTGGGAGACGCTCTCTCACCCCGCCCCTTCGGTTAAAGAGAAGGTCAGGACATGCCTTGGCCGCATGGATGTCTCGGTCATGGTGCGACCCATAGGGGGGGGACATCCATGCCTTGACGGAGAGCGGCATTTCCCAAACCCCCGTGGCCCAGTGGCTTTTTGGGCCCCCCGGGTCGGCGCAAAGGGGGCATCCTTACACACCGTCCATCAGGGACTAGCCTCCCTGATAGTCCAGAAAAGTTCTTAACCAGAGAAGCCCCGACCCCCTCAAAAGTTAAAGGATGAAACCGGCCGGATACATAACGAAAAGGCCCGCGGGGGTCGGCGCCTATCCATGCACTTCTTCCGCAGCCGGAACCCGCTGATGCGGATTGGAGATGGCACATGGCCAAATCCAGGCGCCGTTGGAATCTCAGGGCCTTTCGGCCGGGGCGGATGTCACACTCTTTTCTGCCGTTAAAAGCTGGCGGAACCGCTTAAAAAAGGGACTAGTCCAGCGATCGGACCTTCAATGATTGAAACAATTCTCGACTCCGAAGTGGCCGCCCTTCCAGAAGGTGATCCACCATCTTTCGCATCAGCCGCTTGGCCTCAAGGCGTTCTCTATCGCCTGCTAAAGTGCCCTGTTCAAGACCCAACAGGGTGGCCCCACTGACACTCAACGGCGTCGCCGCTTGAACCTTGAGCGCCCCTTTTTCAAGATCAAAAAGGTAATCGCCCTGAGGATCGATGGCGAGCCCCCCTCGATCCTCATTTAGTCTCAGGCCATAGCCAAGCTCCTCAAGGAGAGCGATCTCATAGTGTCTTAGGAGCTGATCGAGGGCAGCACTCTCTGCGAACGCCTGAAACAAGGCGATGGTTCGCTCGAAAAGATCGGGATGGGCATCTTCAGTCGGTAACAAGCGAATCAGAAGTTCAGCAATATAAAACCCACAAAAAAGGGCTTTCCCCGACAGAGGGCGCATGGACCCTAGGGATTCAGCCGCCGTCAGCGTCTTAAGCTCTCCTCGGCCGGTAAAGGACAAACGGATCGGGGCAAAGGGCCTTAACACCTGGATCAAGGGACCGCGGCCTCGGCGGGCCCCTTTTGCAATCAGCCGAAAACGCCCGTGCTCTTGGGTAAAGACATCCACCATGAGACTGGTTTCCCGGTAGGCGCGGGTATGCAGCACCAGTCCTTTATCAAGTAATCCGGGCTGCCTGGGTCCTACCACGGCTCATCAGTCCGCATACCCAAGACTTTTTAGTGCCCGCTCATCATCCGACCAACCTTCTTTGACTTTGACCCAGAGCTGGAGAAACACTTTCCCTTCGAGGAGCTTTTCAAGATCCATTCGGGCGCGTTCACCCACCTTCTTGAGACCATCCCCTTTTTTTCCGATCACGATGGCTTTTTGACCCGAGCGCTCGACCAGGATGAGTGCCCGGATCCGGGTCAGATCGCCTTCGAGCTGATATTCCTCGATTTCAACCGTCAAGGCGTGGGGGACTTCCTGACCGAGCGAGCGAATGAGCTTTTCGCGGATGATTTCAGCTGCCATGAAGCGCATCGAGCGATCGGTCACCTGATCCTCTGGAAAAATGAGCTCCCCTTCCGGCAACAAGGACATAATCATCCGGTCGAGTTCCTGAAGGTTAGCGCCTCGAAGGGCAGACAGGGGAATCATCGCCGCAAAATCATGAAGTTCACCGGCTGCTTGAAGGAAGGGCAGCAGCAGGTCCTTGTCTTCCAATCGATCAATCTTGTTGATGGCAAGAATCACCGGGGCTCCGGTGCGCTGAATGCGCTGCAAAACCAATTCGTCCTCAGAAAGGAACGCCGGTCGATCGATCACCCAGACCACCACGTTCACATCACCCAAGGCAGCGCCCGCGGCCTTATTGAGATAACGGTTCATGGCCCGTTTTTCACTGGCATGAATACCGGGCGTATCGACAAAGACTGCCTGGCCTGCCTCCGTCGTCTTGATTCCGAAGATCCGGTGCCGCGTTGTTTGAGGACGTCTTGAGGTGATACAGATCTTTTGGCCAATCAAGTGATTGACCAAGGTCGACTTCCCGACGTTCGGACGACCGACAATGGCAACAAATCCGGATTTCATGATGGGGTCGTCTCTCCATGGGAAAAAGCCAGAAAACCACCCATCGGGGGTGGGAATCTCAGTGGGGGCGGTAACACTCGGCTCACTTCATCGAGTCGACCGCTCAAGGCTAATTGGTGATGATCTGTAAGATCTTAGAGGTCGTCGGGTTGTAGGCGTTATCCCCATCCTTATCGGCCTGTACCGAACAGCTCCCTGCGCCCCCCCTCGACCAGAGGATGCCGATATAGATTTCACAATAGGCAAAGCCTGTCCGTTTGACCACCTTCAGTTTCAGTTGTCCGATACCTGATCCACCGAGCGTAGAGAGGAACGTCGTCGCCCCAACGGGCACCGGATTAGGATCTGTACCGATCCCTAATCTCAACTGGTCGGCTTTATTGATGGTGATATTGATGGGGTCCGATGTCTGCTCGGGATAGGTGCCATCTGCGGCCTTGATCGCAACCACGGTGCAGGTTCCCGCTGAAAATCGGCCGACGAGGTAGGTCTTATTTCGGATCACACATTTAAAAAGATTCGGGGTTAACGTCGCAACCTCGAGATTGGGTGTTTGTTGGGTAATTTGGTAGGTGACGGCTCCGGTTCCAGCGCCGCCGATAGTGCTGAGGGTGACTTTTTGCTCGACCACCGTGATGGAAGGCGTGGCCGTGATCACTAAACGATCCGTTGGTATGACCTTGGGCCCCGCCTGATGCGGCTTTACCGCCAAGGTATTTCCTGACAGAGCCAACGCCAGGAGATCACCCTTTGGCGCTCCCCATCCTGAGACATTGTCATAGCCTAAACCTGCGATATACCGACCATTGCCGCCGAGGGTAATATCTTTGAATCCAGCAGCTGGTCCCTTTTCTTGGTTCAACTGCCAAAGGGCCGGGTTCTCATGCCCCAAAGGCGGTAACTGGTGGGCCTCTCGTTCTGCATTCAGCCGGGCTGTGATAGCACCCCAAAGGATCGCAGCAGAGCCGGTGCCCCCGACTTTTTTCCAAGCACCTTGGGCCACGATCGCATAGCCGGCTTCGGGATCGGCATGAAGCGCAAGGTCAGGGACATTTCTTTGACTTTGAGAGAGGGCCGTCAGGATCCCTGCTTGCTCGAGGGGTAACGGCCAAAAGGCACTGACACCGCCACCGGAAGCAAGGCCATGGCCATCATTCAAGACCACCTCTGAACCCGAAGGACGACCCTGCGTCCCGCCAACCGACGTCACATAAGGCTGGGCGGCCGGATCATCCACCGAGGCAACAGAGCTGTTCTGTGATGGATCCCCGGCACCCACGTTACCGGCGGCCGCGACAAAGGACTGACCCTGGGCCGCCATTTCCATAAGGATCTGACTCTCCGCCTCAAGAAACTGGCTACAGCCCCCACAATCATTTAGAAGATCCGCCTCAGGAATACCCTCAGAGCTGACCACCACCTGGGCCAGATCCTCCGCGGCGGCTCGGTTCATCCCTAACAGCATCCCGACATCGGTGTTCTGAGCCTCATAGAGAAGAATCCGGCCGAGCCCTGGCGCGGTGCCTAGAGCCAATTCGACATCCGCGGTCGCCATGAAACGCTGAGCGGCGTCTGAGGTCTTGAAATCACCCAACCGGCGCGATTCAACGGGGGTCTTGGGGAGACCAAAGGCGGATTGGTAACGATCGATGTCATCGAACGCAACGTCGGCCGTCTCCAATAACCCCAGAGTCTGATTGGAGGGGGTCGTAAGGGTCTCAAGACCATGAAAGGACGCCATCTCCTTAGGTCCAAGACCTGGCGCTGAAGGAACGCTGCCGAGCGTTGATCTCGGTACCCGGTGATGCACATCATCCAAGCCCTGAATAGTCAGAATCAAAGGATTCAACGCGGCAGGAACCCGCGGCGCCCGGTCATTGGCGATGAAGGTTCCGGTGGCGCCTTGGTAACGATCAAGGCGAAGATCAAAGGCTTTTTGAATCTCTGAAGCCGGCGCTGACACCACCAACAAGAGACGGTTCGCGGCCACGTCTTGAACGTCGAATCTCTGATCTTTGAAAAATTGCACCACCTGAGCCACTTCGTCAGCGCTAGGGGCAAATTGGTCGGCGAAGGTCGCCGGGGTCACATACCGACCATAGGCGGGGTCTTTTGGATTTGAGAGGCGGCCCACCTGCTGCTCAAGACCGATCGGGTCCTTGAGTCTCAAGACCACCGCCAGCGTGAAACGATCCTCAGCGGCCACAGGACCCAGCTTCACTGCCTGACTGATCGCTGTCGATTGGACATGATTCGGGAGGCGAAGCGCACTATCGGCGGTATGGCCCAGAGAGCCTACCGACCAGAGGCTTATCGCCAAAAGTGCAGGAACGATCATCTTTAGGGTCATAGGAGAGACCTCATCAATAAAAAAGGTTCAAACGAAAAAAACGTGGCAACAGTGTAACGGCTCAGCGAGTCCACTGGAGGTACGGGGCATCTTCAAGCCCTCAGCCCTTGAGACCAAAGGCTTCGGCCAGTTTACCGAGCATTTTTTCAGCCGACTCTTGCTCGGCGCGTTTTCTTGAAGATCCTCGCCCCTCAGAGGATTCCTCGGTCAGCGACACCCGACACTCCACCACGAAACTTTGGTCGTGAGGCTGGCCGACGACTGATTTTAAAGTATAAAGAGGCAATTCAAGACCCCGGGCCTGCATCGATTCTTGCAGTCGGGTCTTAGGGTCTTTCATCCAGTCCTTTAACGACAAGCGCTCAATCTGGTCGTTAAAGAGCTCTAAAATCCAACGTCTTGCGGCATCCATCCCCTGATCAATCAAGAGGGCGCCGATCAGGGCCTCCATGGCATCTGACAAGATCGAGTCGCGCCGATAGCCACCGCTCTTGAGTTCCCCCGACCCCAGAATCAGATAATCCCCCAGTTCCAGCTGACGGGCAATCAGCGCGAGCGAGGTCTGATTGACCAAGGTCGCTCGAAGGCGGCTGAGAACCCCCTCATCGGCATCGGGAAACTTCTGGTAGAGCCGCTCTGCAATCACGAACCCCAACACTGCGTCACCTAAGAACTCGAGGCGTTCGTTGTTCTCAGCATGGGCGCTTCGATGCGTGAGCGCCTGCCGAATCAAGCCTGCTTGCTTGAACTGAAGCCCGATTTTTCGGGCCAGCTTGTCAGGATCTTGGATCAAGGGATCACAGCCCCTACAGCCGGAGGATTATTCAAGAACCGTTCCGATGCGACTAAAGGCAATACCCGGTTTCTGGGCATCCCAGCTCATCCAGATAAAGAAGGCCCGCCCAACGAGGTTCTGTTCTGGGACCGCCCCCCAGAAACGACTGTCATTGCTGTTATCACGGTTGTCGCCCATCACAAAATACTGACCTTCCGGCACCACGAACTCCCCTTCTCTCGCCGAAGGATCCCCTTCTCGAACCAGGATATCGTGATGCACCGCCTCAAGCTCTTCATTGAAAAGTCCCTCACCGTCCATCGATTCACCCTGACTGCCCCCGATGTAGCGTCCAAGGCTGACCTTTTTCATCGGGGTGCCATTCACATAGACTTGCTTATTGAAATACCCGATGCGGTCGCCGGGAAGACCAATGACCCGCTTGATGTAATCAACGGTGGGATCCTTTGGGAATCGGAACACCACGACATCACCCCGCTTCGGCGAACCATTCTCGATGATTTTGGTGTTGAGAACCGGAAGGCGGACCCCATAGGTGAACTTGTTGACCAAGATAAAATCACCCACTAAGAGGGTCGGCATCATCGACCCCGAGGGGATTCTGAAAGGCTCAAAGAGAAACGAGCGCAGCAGGAGAACGATGAGGACCACCGGAAAAAAGGATCGAGCGTACTCGACGATCACCGGTAATTCGGCATCGGGTAGCCTGGGCCTGTTTCGCGTCATCAGGGCATAGACCCCAGAAATGAATCCAGTGACCCCCGTCGCCACCACCAGGAAAAAGGAAAAATCGTAATCCATCAGGAATCCTTGTTGACTCTCAATACAGCGAGGAATGCTTCTTGGGGAATATCGATCTTCCCGACCTGCTTCATCCTCTTCTTACCGGCTTTCTGCTTTTCAAGCAGCTTGCGTTTGCGGGAGATATCACCGCCATAGCACTTAGCCAGAACGTTTTTGCGCATCGCCTTTACCGAGGAACGAGCAATGATCTTGGCACCAATGGCGGCCTGAATGGCCACCTCATACATTTGACGTGGAATCAGTTCCCTCATCTTTTCGACCAGATCCCGTCCCCTTGACTGACTGATATCTCGATGCACAATCAACGAGAGGGCATCGACCCGCTCGCCATTGATGAGGATATCGAGCTTGAGCAGCGGCGCATCTTGGAACCTCAAAAATTCGTAATCGAAGGAGGCAAAACCCCGACTGACTGATTTCAGTCGGTCAAAGAAATCCAACACCACTTCGCTTAACGGTAATTCGAAGCTGACCGAGACCTGCCCCCCCATGAACTGCATCCGCTTCTGCACCCCGCGCTTCTCGATGCAAAGGGTCATCACGTTCCCGAGGTAATCCTGTGGAACCAGAATGTTCGCCTCGATGATCGGCTCTCGAATTTCCGCCACTTCATTAGGCGGCGGCAGCTTTGAGGGATTATCGATCTCGATGGTGGTCCCATCGGATTTTAAAATCTCGTACACAACCGTCGGGGCCGTCGTAATGAGATCAAGATCATATTCTCGTTCCAGCCGCTCTTGGATGATTTCCATATGGAGCATCCCGAGAAATCCGCAGCGGAACCCAAAGCCCAAAGCTTGCGAGGTTTCAGGCTCATACTGAAGGGCGGCGTCATTGAGATGAAGCTTGTTGAGGGCCTCCCTCAAATTCTCATACTCATCGGATTCTACGGGAAAAAGACCTGCAAAAACCCGTGGCTGGACCTCCTGAAAGCCGGGTAATGGGGCCTCACAAGGATCATCGGTTGCGGTGATCGTATCACCCACTGGGGCACCAAAGATGTCCTTGATACCGGCAATCACAAAGCCCACCTCACCGGTGTTGAGAATCTCTTGATTCAGCGGCTTCGGGGTAAACACACCGAGCTTGTCGACGATATGGCTTTTGCCTGTCGACATCAACACCACCTTCTGTTTCCGCTGAATCGAACCATTGACCACGCGCACCAGCGAGACTACGCCGAGGTAATTATCAAACCATGAATCAATGATCAGCGCTTGTAACGGGGCGTTCGGATCCCCTTTTGGTGGCGGCACTTTCGCCACTAACTGCTCAAGCAGCTCATCAACGCCAAGACCGGTCTTGGCACTGATTCTGAGCGCTTCATCAGCAGGAACACCGATAATCTCCTCAATTTCGGCGCAAACCCTTTCAGGCTCCGCCGAGGGAAGATCAATCTTGTTCAAAACCGGAATCACTTCGAGGCCCTGTTCGATGGCGGTGTAGCAATTGGCAACGCTCTGCGCCTCAACGCCTTGCGCTGCATCTACCACCAGCAAAGCCCCCTCACAAGCCGCCAACGAGCGGGACACCTCGTAGGAGAAGTCGACATGGCCTGGGGTATCAATCAGGTTGAGCTGATAGGTCTTCCCATCTCTGGCTTTATAACGGAGGGTTACGCTCTGAGCTTTGATGGTAATGCCCCGTTCCCGTTCGATATCCATCGAATCGAGAACCTGGGCCGACATCTCCCGCTCGGTCAGTCCACCACACGTCTGGATGAAGCGATCGGCGAGTGTCGACTTGCCATGATCGATGTGCGCGATGATGGAAAAATTGCGTATATCTTTTTGATCGGTCACGTCACTCAATCCTTGAGCTTAAGCGCGAGGAATTGAGATCCTCCGCGGCGCTGGATTAAAAGGGCAACCGTCTTTCCTTTGGGGAGGCCTTTAACGAGCTCCTGAAGGTGTTTCAGATCCTTGAGAGACTGGTCCTGAACCCTCAGGATCACATCCCCCGGCTGAATGCCGGCTTCTAAAGCGGGACCCGGCTTGACGCCCAAAATCAGCACCCCGCCTGTCTTTGGAAGTTGGAGCTGTTGGCGTTGGGTATCGGTGGGGTTGGCTGCGGCAACATTGAGCCTAGCCAACTGATCCCCCTTCGTGGTTTCCCCCACTGCCGCGACCTTGGGTTCTTCATCAGGCAGCATCCCCACCTTGACCGGCAACTCGATACTCTTCCCCTGGCGTAATACTTTAAGCTGAGCGGTTTCGCCAATCTTGGTCGCCCCCACCATCGGTGGAAGGCCCGAGGAGGTTGCGATTTCCTTGCCGTTAAATTCCTCGATAATGTCGCCAATCTGGAGCCCGGCCTCAAGCGCCGGACTATTTGGCAGAATCTTGGCGACCAGCGCACCCTGCGGTTTTTTCATCCCAAAGGATTCCGCCAGCTCGTGGGTGACATCTTGAATCTGAACGCCCAACCAGCCCCTTGAGACCTTCCCCTGCGACTTCAATTGGTCGACGACCTGCATCGCTACGTCGACCGGAATGGCAAAGGACAAACCCATAAAGCCTCCGGTCCGACTGTAGATCTGGGAATTGACCCCCACGACCTGACCCTGGAGATTGAACAAGGGCCCACCGGAATTTCCAGGGTTAATGGCCACATCGGTCTGAATGAAGGGAACATAATTATCGCTGGGGAGACTGCGCCCCTTGGCGCTGACAATCCCTGCCGTGACGGAATGATCAAATCCGAAAGGTGAACCGATGGCAAGGACCCATTCTCCCACCTTAAGGGCCTCTGAAGAGCCGAGCTTGACCACGGGGAGATCCTTGGCCTCCAGTTTCAACAGCGCGATATCACTGCGTTTATCAGAGCCGACAATCTTGGCGACCAATTCCCGCCGATCTTGAAGCCGAACCACGACCTCATCGGCGTCTCGAATGACGTGATGATTCGTGATGACATAGCCATCTGCAGAAATAATGAAGCCTGAACCCAGCGACTTTGATTCACTAGGATCGCCACCCTCAGGCCCACCAGGGGGGGCCTGAGGGGCGCCCGGCATCGGGGGCATTCCAGGGGCACCTTCTCCGAAGTAGTGCTTCAGAAGGTCATCAAGGGGCACCCCCTCGGGAAGTTCTATCCCTGGGGGCAGCGCTGAACCTTGATCGCTCGCGGCGACTTTCTGGGTCGTGCTGATATTCACTACCGCCGCATTGTTGTCTTCAACGAGGCCCGTGAAATCCGGCAGTTGGGCATGAAGGATCGGGGACAGCACCATCATCAGTGCTATCACAAAAAAATTCGACCTATAAGCTTGACGCATCAGGAACTCCGAAGAGGAAAAATCAAGGGTACCCCCCTTGCAACACGAACTTGGGACTCGTTCGAATGCGTGACAGGGTCTGTGGACGGTTTAATAACAACTTCAGCAGGGATATAGGGACGGCATGCCAGCTTCACAAGGACTGAAGGCCGGTGGCACCATCAAATCGTATGAGACTTTCGCCAATGCGCTACTTTTCTGTGACACCATGAACAATCATCGAAACGGTCTTCAAGGGAACCTCTCCCATGACAGTCACCAGATGGCCATCCAGTTCGACCGAATCCACATTGATTGCCCCCATTTTGCGAGTCCCCGTGGCCTTGCGTCCCTCGCCTCCTTCGATATAGATCGAGACCGCAGAAAAGCCATCGCTCAGAAGAATGTGCTCAACCGGCATGGACGACGGTGGCCTCTTGAGCGTTGAATAGGAGACAATCTGAAAACCTGAGGGGACATCCTTGATCGACCACTTCAAGCCCTTGACCGGCTGGGTCTCCCGATGAGAAATCTGGGTAATCGCGGAACGTGCACCCGACGTCGGTTCAAGATCAGTCGGCGCGATCGGATCTTTGGTATTGATGGTCATGAAAACCATCTGCTCAACCGATTGGCCGTCCTCATTGAGGACATCGAGCTTCAGCGGCAAGCGCGTGTCGGCATCGATCCAGATGAGGCGGCTGTAACGATATTCATCACGCGGCTCAAGAGCGACCACCTGGGTCAAAGCACCCGCAACGTATTCCTGACCGCGAAGATGGATCCGATAATATCGCTCAAGGAGTGCAGGATCCTCCGGCAGATTCATCAACACGGACTGGCCGGAGGGTTTGGTCTCTACCACTACCTGCTGGCTGTCGGCAGAATACCTCGATACAGTGCCACCCGTCCGCACCACCTCCCTAATCGGGCTGTTCATTGAGATCAGCCGCTCTCGTTCCTGGCCGTCAACGACACGATGATAGAGCTTGAAGCTATCCATCTGCTGGTCCTTCACATACGACACGACCCCTTGATAAGTGCGACTGCTGGCGGCTTGTCGCATCGACTTCAGCCATTCAATCCCAGTCATTTCAGGGCGGTTCGCCTCGTTAGCAAAGACACTGCCAACTGACAATCCAAGGCCTAGAGCCAAAAAAACGGGTTCCCATCTCAACTTGCCTTGAATCGCCATCACGTCAGAGGAATCTCCAATATCAGCGATGTGCAGCGCTGCTGACCAGTCTCACCGATGGCAGCATCCCCTGGGCACCCGAAAGGTACGTGGACTCGTTGTGCATGGTCAGATAATCCCTGAAGTCAGGCTCCATCGAGGCCTTCACCACCGGTGTATCGAGATCCACGCTCGCCAGAATTTCAGAGGCCTTCATCGGCGAATACACGTTGACCGAGCGACCTACGAGAACGGCCAACATCGCAATGGCGGCTGCGAGCGCATAGGTGGCGGCCTTTTCACGAACCTGGTGACGGACCACCCGCGGCGCCAATACGACAGGCTCACTGTCCAGTGACTGACTGATACGGCCGCTAAATCCTTGATCAGGAACCAGCCTGGCACCACTTTTGAGGTACTGGCTGACCGCGCCATATCGGTGAAGTTTAACGGCCATCTCAGGATCCTTCCTGACGGCCCCCCATAAAGCCAGAGCGCCATTGAGATCGAGCTCTTCATCCAACAGCGCGCTTAATTTTTCAGATTGATCTTCATTCATTATCGTGTGTCCTAACGTAGCAAGGGCTCAAGTCGCTTATCGATGGCTTCCCGGGCCCTAAAGATCCGGGACCTAACGGTTCCCACCGGACAGGCCATGACCTGCGCTATTTCATCGTAGCTCAGGCCCTCAAACTCTCGAAGGGTGATCGCTGACCTCAATTCATCGGGAAGATGATCGAGCGCATCCTGAATGGCGCGCGCAATTTCATCCGTCAACAAGAGACCCTCCGGAGTCTCATAGGACCTAAGACGTGTCCCGGTCTCAAATTGTTCCGCATCTTCGATTTCTATTTCATCATCCGAGGGTCTGCGACTCCTCATCGAGAGATGATTCTTGGCCGTATTGATCGCGATCCGGTAGAGCCAAGTATAGAAGGCACTCTCCCCACGAAACCCCGGCAAGGCCCTATAAGCCTTAATGAAGGTCTCCTGAGCGACATCCATGGCCTCATGGTGATCCTTGATGTAGCGATTGATTAGCTGGGCGATCTTGTACTGATATTTGATGACGAGCGCATCAAATGCCTTCTTGTCGCCCCGCTGAACCCGCCGGACCAGCTCCTCATCTAGTTCTTCTCCCATCTCGGGATTCTATCCTGCTGCTGATATCCGAAAGTGAAAAGGCAATAGTTCAACCGAGGGGCAGGACGGCGAAGCATCCCCCCCGCTCCAAAGTCTTCATTGAGGGGCATGCCGGCACCATCTCTACCACACCCAAGCGGCCCAACCCAAGGACCCTTGAAGTAAAGCCTATCATTGTAGTGCGCGAGCGCCCTGCTTGGCTAGGATTTCAAAGAGGTGCCGGGTTAGTTTCTTTAAAAACCAGCGCTCGATGGTCGATATATGAGGAACTAACGAGGACGCAAAGCGGCTTTACTTCCATAACCTCAAGGATGGACCTAAGGCACCCTGGGCTTGAGCTCCCCCTGAAAAAGCAAATCAAAAGCCGCCTTAGATTGCTTGAGTGAGCGGGAACTTAAAGCCCTCAGTAGACTCCTAAAGGGAAGAATCTTTAGCGGCAGAAGCGTGATGGGATGACTATCAGAAAATCACCTTACTGAACGACTCGATGAAGCAGTCATTCGCTGATCTAGAGACATACCCAATCAACGTTCTCGGCCAATAAGAAATGGTGCGGTTATGAAATACAAAAAACAGATATTGATGGCATTGTTTGCCTTCGTTTTATTCCTGCCACTCTCGAACATGTTGGGGTTAACCAGCCATAATGATCCGATTGCCTTTTCTGAAGGAACCTCCCTGAGCTTTAAGGCCGCCTCTAACATTCTTCAAAATAAATGTGTGGATTGCCATTCCCCTGGGATGACCCGCCTCCCCTTTTATGCAAAGTTTCCGATTGCTGATCAGCTGATGGAGAAGGACATCAAGACGGCCTCAGCGAGACTCGAAATAACGAAACCGATGTATAGCGGAGAGTCCCCGTTCACGCCCCTCATGCTGGCTCGCCTCGAAGGTGTCCTTCGAAACGACTCCATGCCACCCAACCTTTATCTATCGATGCACTGGACCGGGCGACTGAACTACGAAGAAAAAACGGCGATTCTGTCCTGGATCGGCGAAGAAAGAGAGAAGCTTGCCTGGAGTCACGATTCCGCTCCCAACTTAAAGGGAGAACCGATCCAGCCGCTCCCCCTCCATGTCTCTCTAGACCAGAATAAAGTCTTTCTTGGGCAGCGCCTCTTTTTTGATCGCAGGCTATCCGGCGATCAAAGCATGAGCTGCGCGTCATGTCATGATTTGTCCAAGGGGGGAACCGATCAGTCGAGAGTCGCCACAGGGATTCGAGGGCATCAAGGACCCATCAACTCCCCATCGGTCTTCAATGCATCCTACAACCTTGCTCAGTTCTGGGATGGTCGAGCCAAAGATCTGGCCGAACAGGCCGCAGGCCCTGTGGCCAGTCCGGGCGAAATGGGCGCGGAATGGAGCCATGTGGTCGAAACCTTAAAACAAGACGAGAGCTACCAAAAGGATTTTTCAGCCCTCTACCCCGATCAGGGCTTAACCCAATCAACCATCACCCAAGCGATTGCCACGTATGAGGAGTCTCTGGTCACAGGGGGATCAAGGTTCGACGAGTACCTGAGAGGCAATAAAAACATCCTGACACCCGAAGAAAGGAATGGCTATCACCTCTTCAAGATGGACTGCGCGTCGTGTCATTTCGGACCAACGCTCGGGGGGATGTCTTTTGAGAAACTTGGAACCAGTCAAGACTATTTCGCAAAAAGAGGCTCCACACTCACTGAAGTCGATAATGGCCGCTTTAACGTCACCCACAATGAAGCCGATCGACATGTCTTCAAGGTGCCGAATTTGCGTAATGTCGAAGTGACGCCGCCTTACTTCCACGATGGATCCGCCGCAACCCTTGAAGAAGCAGTCAGAACGATGGCATCCGTCCAGCTTGGCAAAGAACTCAGTCAAAGTGAGGTCAGTGACATGGTCGCTTTCCTTAAAACGCTGACCGGAAAATATAACGGGGTCTCGCTTCAGAGCCTCAAATAAGAAAATCCTTAACCGCATCTTCGAAAGGTCAGGAGTCAGCAGCAGACTATAAAACTTTTCGGTTTCTAAATTGAAGATCAAAAGGTAAGAGCCACAAGCGTGAATAATCTTTACGCGTGTGGCTTTACCTTAAGGGAGAGTGAATACGTGATATTTGGAGGTTCAAAGCCAGTCATTGGAAGATCTAACATTCTGATCGATGTCCCCATAGAACAGGTGTTCGATTTTGTTGGCCATCACTTTTTTGATAACTACCCACGCTGGTCGAGTGAAGTGATTGAACTGAAGAGGAATTTTGAGGGGCCATTGAGGGTCGGCAGCCAACTGCAACAAATCAGAGCAGACCATGGCCGCCGAACCCAATCGACCTTCGTGGTCACTCAATTCGAAGAAAACCTGAGCCTGGCGTTTGAAGACATCGCCAAGAAATATCGCTGTTTTTATGGCTTTGAAAGACCGATGAATCCATCAAACGCCACCCAGCTCACGTTTATTTTTGAGCTTCCGGTGCTGGAGCCCTTTTTAAGGCCTTTTGAAAAGCGAGTTAGAGCTGCAGTAGAGAAAGGCGCCGACAACAACACAAGAGACATCAAAGCGCTCGTTGAGGCTCACCGGGCATAAGCCACAAGGCCTTTGAGCCGTCTCTATCGGCAAGGGACTCGATTCACACGATTCGCCGACCTTGTCCAACGTCCCATGTATCCCCTTCAGAGGCAATAAAACACTCAAAAGTGGCTCCCAATTCCGCCATGACATTGAGCGCCTCGCCGAGCTTTATCTCTAGATCCTCATCACTATGATCTGGGTCATGATGGAACAAGAAAAGTTTTTTGGCCTGCGCCTTATGGGCCAGAGCGACCACCTGGGCAACACAAGAATGCCCCCAACTCACCTTAGCGCCGTATTCATGATCGAAATAGGTTGCATCATGAATGAGAAAATCAACGCCATGAAGAAACTCAGCGAGCCTTTCGATGAAATCATCATCGATGTCAATATTACCTAATTCATTATCGGTAATGTAAGCCAATGAAGAGCCTGCATGATCGATACGATAGCCGAGACAATAGCCGGGATGCTTGAGATGGAAAGCTCTTAAGGAAACGCCTTCGAAGTAATGCTGGCCTTCCCGCATGTCCCCGTATTGAACGTCCGCCACAAAGGCATCAACCGTGATGGGAAAATAGGTGCCATCCATTTGGCCATCCAAAAGATCACGAAATGATCGATTATCCTGCGGAGGACCCATCAGACTGATGCGATTACCTGGGATATAGACCGGCGTAAAGAAGGGTAAACAGTTCAAGTGATCCCAGTGTGGGTGAGAAATAAAGATGTAGCCATCAAATTTTCCACCCGTCTTTTCCATTAAGTATTTCGAATACTTTTTAAGTCCCGTCCCTGCATCAAAGATGAAATGACGATCAGCGCCAATATCAACCGCGACACAGGAGGTATTGCCACCATATTTCAAAGCGCCCTCACCAGACACCGGAAGTGTCCCTCTGGCCCCCCAAAAAGTAGCTTCGAATCTTTCGACTAAGGCTTCGGCTTTGATCATATCATTCAATGTATAAGGTTTTTGAATCATCTCATCAGCCCCTTGGGAGAACCATCGTATCCGATTCTCAATGGAGCTATCTTTCGTCATGATGACAACAGCGATCTTCTTCTGAGCTTTAGATAATCCATCTCCTAGAGGATTTCAAACCCCAAAAAGCCTGGAAGATCACCATCCAGGAATAAAATTCGGCCCATCGGGGCAATATCTTTCTAGAACACTTGAGACCCAGGATCAAGGAACTCCATATCAACATGACGCTCAAGGGGCTTAGCGGCCAACGCCTGTCGTTGTTGATCATCAGCCTCAAGCACTTGCGATCCCCTTCAACAGGCGTCTTAGAGGTCTGCTTAAAAAACCCGCAATCGCTCAACCGTCAGTATTGGATTTCGCAACAATCTGACGCAACGACTTGTAAAATATCCTCATAACTCTTCATATCATCAACCGCAGGATCGGTGATCGAATAGACCGGTTGTGGAACGCTTTGACCTTTCAAAGTAAATTCCCCGGCACGAATAAAATCCCAATTTTCTTTACAAGCATCTCGGACGGCCGCTGTCAACGCAATGCCTTTTCCAATTTCACGGGTCAAACTTTCCAATCGTGCAGCAAGATTCACAATATCGCCAAGTACCGTGTAATCCATCTTGATGGATGAACCAATATTACCTTCAATCACCAGGCCTTTGCTGATCCCAAAACCACAATAAAGGAATTTTTGTAACCTGCAGTCACCGGCTGAGGCTCGGAGATCTTGTATACTTCTTAGTGTTTCAACACAGGACCTTACCGCATCATCGGCACGATCGGGTGGAAAATGAGCCACCACACAATCACCCACATACTTGGTCACCTGCCCACCATTTTTTGCGATATTTCTTGATGCAATATCAAGATAGAGATTCACCAGCGCAGCTACCTCTTCGACAGGATAAAGGCCAGAAAGATATGAAAAGGCCACAATATCCCCAAATAAGATGACTTGCTCCGTTTTCATCACGGGGACGGTGAGAGGATTAATCCCCTCGGTCATAAACTGGAGCACGGCAGGCTGGGTATATCGCTCAATAATTCGGTGAGAATCCGTAATATTCTCCAACATGATTCTAATCGCCTGCATCAGCATGTCACTCATGCCATCCAAGCGAACGGTATTCATTGACCAGTCACCAAAAAGACGCTTCGTCACACCATTCTCTGCTTTAAGAATGAGAAGACCCTCGTGTCTTGGATCTTGTTTGATGCGGTCCATCACGCTGGCTACGTCTTCTTCATTACCCTCAAGAATTTGGAAAAAGAATTCATTGGCCGATAACAAAACCCCAGTCACCGCAACTCTTGAGTTATTGACCCGTGATTTTCTCCCAATTTCATCGACCTCCTCATCACTTAATTTTCGAGTCGTCGTACTGATGTACATAATACGTTTCATTCCAACCCTCTCCTCTTATTGACAGGGGGGCTCCCTGCCGATGTTATGTAGTTCACCTCAGGGGGCGACTATTTTTTTATTTACGGACCCAATCTTTGCCTTTAATGAATGAAAAGGCAAGGTCTGTTGGCCCACATGTCCTTAAGGCCTCTTAAGCCTTAAGACGCCAGCCATGGCCCCTTCCTTAAGGGCGGAAGATCGGTGCAATCCAACGCTTCATGAAGCCTTCAGCGGCAACTCTTTAGTGGGTGATTTTCCTTTTTTGGGTGCGACACGCTCTTCAATTTGACGCTTGATCGCCTGCGCCATGACGCTTGATCCTGCCGACAGCGCTTGGAAATCCTCTTTGCCGAGGACGGTTATTTCACACGGCGAAAGACAACGAACGGTGGCATTTCTCTTGGCATTCGTCACCAAGGCCATCTCACCGAAGAAATCGCCCGGACCCAATTCGCCAATTTTTTTACTGCCTTTTATGATCGCTACCTGCCCTGACTGGATGATGTAAGCGGTGTCCCCTTGTTCACCCTGACGGATCACCTCATCACCAACCTCATAATGCTGCTTTTGGAGTTTTGTCGTCACCTCCGGGGCTAAGACAGCAATATCTGCTCTAAAAGGAACATCAAGCGTCCAATCAATCAAAATACGAAGATTACGTTCAAGCCCTGGCATCGTCGCAAGATTGGTCATTCGCGACAAGAACCAGGCCGGCAAACCCCCGAGAAGAACGCCATAGATTTTAGCTAAAGAGTGTCGTCCCATATTAAATGCGAGAACCAAGCGCTTTTTAAACGCAAAGGCCTGGGATTCGTAACCCTGGGACAGGGCCCATGCATTTTGGCCTACGGCCTTTCCAAGATCCATCCAGTCAGACGTGGTCAGATAGCGCGGCCTTCCCCCCCCACCTTTTCTCTGCTCAAGCGGAGCGACGGCCGCCCAAATAGTGTCCCAACCCTTAAGCCTCAGATCGGAATGGGTCTCCGGCGGCCAACTCAATAAACCGCTGTCGATGAAGACTTTAGGCATCATAAAGCAGCTGTTGACCACGAAACCAACCGGCTGCTTTGTTCCGTTGGTAAACACCACATTGTCTTGGGTAATGGCACTGACCTCAAGATCCGGGAATAACTGAACACCCGCGTCGAGCAACCTCCGATCACGGCGGGCTTTAATATCCGCCTCAAAATCGCTGAAGGGCACCTTGATGTCCTCATAAAGATGAACATTCCAGCCATGATCTCTCAACACCCCGTAGGAAGGTTTAGCGGTTTCAAGCATCTGGGTGATTTCTTCTGCAGAGGCACATGCCCTTTGTCCAGATCCAATAACGGCAAAGGTCAGGAGACGATCACGCTTTTGAGGGCTCGCCTCAAGTTCTGCCGCTTCAACCCGATCCATGATTTGTTTTCGAATGAATAACGCATCGCCCACCGAGTTGATGGGGCTCGCATGTGCCATCAACCCGGGATATCGGTTTAGATTAGGGACAAGGAATAACGCAAGAATGAGTTGATCATAGGGAATCGACAGTAGCCTCTCATCATGACTATTGACTTTAACCACTTTATCCGTCGAGTTGATATCAAGGACATCACCCAGAATGACTTTGGTATTAGGGACAATCCGCCGGATAGGGTTCACCGCATTGCCCGGCTGCATCGTGCCCCC
Organism: Methylococcus sp.; assembly: GCA_007280285.1. Lineage (GTDB taxonomy): Bacteria > Pseudomonadota > Gammaproteobacteria > Methylococcales > Methylococcaceae > UBA6136. The sequence continues at coordinate 18,693 of QYQA01000085.1, forward strand.
AATCACTTCGGGCAACAGGGGATAGAACAAAACGTTGGGTTGATTATGAATTAAGGTCAACTTGACATGCGTGTATTGACCGATGAGTCGTTCTATTTTCATGGCCGCATGAATGGCAGCTACGGTGCCACCCAATATCACAATGTTGGCTGTTTTATCGTTCGCTTCTGGCATGGAGAAATGTCCCGCACCGTTGAATAAAAAAGAAAGCATAACGCCGTAAAAGAGCGCATGCGCCATCCAGCTCTCGGGAAGTAGAGCTGCAAATAACAAGAAGGAAAACAGAAAAAAGAGCGACAGCGGCCGCAGTAAGATACCCGCGATAATCAGTATTCCAGAGGTGAATTCCACGAGGGTCATCAACAGGGTCGTGGTCTCTGGCGACATGCCCATGAGATGAATCTCATGAATCGTTAGGATAGCAATCGCAAGATTAGGCTGGAAGACCTTGAAAACGACGGCCAAGTAGAAAATATTGACGCCCGTCAGCACCCTCATCAGGGCCTGTGCGCGCTGCCTCGGGACCTTGGCTAAAGCCGACTGGATATCGATAAAAGCGGGGTGGCTGGGGAGGGGTAAAAAGTAGCTCCCAGCCCCTTGAAACAGGAGATAGAGCCCGACACCAACCAGCGCTCCTCCGTAAGCATAAATAGATGACTGAAATAAAATCGTCCCAATGAAGGTCAGCAATAAAAGACCCAGGGCACAGATGCGAACATAGATGCCGAGCAAAAAACCCAGCCCGACAACACATTCAAACCATCTCAGTGCGCTAACGCCCAAGGGAATGGACGCCAACTCCAAATCAGGCGCAAACAACGTCGGGGAGGCTAAGCGCTCGACACCATATCGTGGCTCAAGCCCAAAGGCCGAGGAAATGAGCGCCCAGGCAAGGCAAAACCTCAAGACTGGGGCCACCAAGTCTCCATAAGAACCCAATCGGGCTTGAAGGTCAGGAAACAACTCCCTGGCCCCGGTAAATCCTAAGCGAATCCAGCCGATAGTGAAGATCACGAACCCCATGATCATGGCGCCATTCAGAAACGACCATTGGGTCCAAAGACTCGGCGCGGGCTTTGCCCCCCATTCCTGGATTTGTTCCGGGGTCAAAATCCACCGCTCATGGGCGAGAAGGTCGCCCGTGGGGCAGAGAAGGGTGATGAGACCCAGCAGCGAAACCATGCCGAAGAATCTCAATCGGCCCCACTGATAAGAGGGGGCATCCTGAAGAGGTTGGCTCAATGTCGTCATGGTTAGCATAGGGTTCATGTAGTCATTATTGTTATTCTTGGGCAGCACGTGGGCTAACGCTTGCATCAATCTAGCTTTGAGCCACAGTGTGCTCCAAACCCTTCTCCATCTCATGGCAACCCATGCCGACTAGGACCGGTTCATTGTTGCGGCCATTACCCTAAATGCCGCATAACGGCGACGAACAAACAAAAACTCAAGTTGAGACCTCTTTTTGCAGCCAAAATTCAGCCCTCCCCACAATAAAGGGGAGCCTTGGCGATCTTTCAACAGAAAAGGACTTAAGACCCTTTGTTGAAGGTCATTTTGGTCGTAGGATTAAGGTTCTGGCCTAACCCTTTGGGAGTCCGCTGCGCTGGAACCATATCATGAAGATTATGATTATTCTTTATCAGCAACAAGGTTTAAATTGACGATACCCACCTGCTTTGATGTTCTAGTGATCGGCAGCGGCGCCGCCGGCCTCAGCCTCGCGCTACGACTGGCTGATCGAACCCAAGTGGCCGTCATTTCAAAGACCGCCCTCCTCGAATCCAACACCCTCTATGCTCAGGGGGGGATCTCGGCGGTCCTCGACGCCGAGGACTCCATTGAATCCCACATTCAAGATACCCTCGATGCAGGGGCGGGCCTTTGCGACCCCGACACGGTGAGGCTCGTTGTTTCCCAAGGCAAAGCCTGCATCGATTGGCTGTTAGATCAGGGGGTCCCTTTCACCGAAATGGAACCGGGTCGTGGCGATCATCAACTGCACCTGACCCGCGAAGGCGGACATACCCATCGGCGGGTGGTGCATGCCGCCGATGCCACGGGACGTGCTATTGAGACGTCGCTGGAACAGCATGCCCGACAGCATCCCAATATTCATCTTTTTGAGTACCACAATGCTATCGACCTGATTACAGGACCCAAACTCGGCCTCTCCGAGCGGGGCGTCCTCGGGGCCTATGTGCTCGATGGCAAATCCCATCAGGTGGTGACGATGAGGGCCCGGTTTGTGGTCATTGCCTCCGGCGGGGCCAGCAAGGTCTATCTTTACACCAGCAACCCCGATATCGCGACGGGTGATGGGATCGCCATGGCCTGGCGGGCTGGCGCCAGCGTCGCCAACCTCGAGTTCATCCAGTTTCACCCGACCTGCCTCTACCATCCCCATGCCCGTTCCTTTTTGATCTCAGAAGCCATCCGGGGCGAAGGGGGCCGTCTCCTGCTGCCGGATGGAACCCCCTTCATGACCCGATTCGATCCCAGGGGCGAGCTCGCCCCCCGCGATATTGTGGCTCGCGCCATCGATCATGAGATGAAACGGTTGGGAGCGGATTGCGTTTTCCTCGACATCTCTCACCGCCCAGCAGCCTTCATCACCCGACATTTCCCCAATATTTATACCCGCTGCCTCGAACTTGGCATTGATATGACCCGAGCCCCGATTCCCGTGGTCCCTGCGGCCCACTATACCTGCGGTGGCATCATGACCGACCTTCACGCCTGCACCGATGTGCCTGGACTTCTTGCGATTGGTGAAGCGGCCTCGACCGGTCTCCATGGCGCTAACCGGATGGCGAGCAACTCACTGCTTGAATGCCTCGTCTTTGCTAAACGGGCGGCTGAACACATTCTGCAGACCCTCGACCAGCGGCCGATCCCGCCGGACCTTCCAGAGTGGGATGAAACGAAGGTCACCGATTCCGATGAATCAGTCGTCGTCGCCCACAATTGGGATGAAATTCGACGCTTCATGTGGGATTACGTCGGCATTGTCCGGACGGACAAGCGCCTTCAAAGAGCGCTGCGGCGAGCGGAACTTCTGAAACAGGAAATTGCCGACTATTACGGCAATTTCAGGGTCACCAACGATCTTTTGGAGCTCCGTAACCTGGTGATTGTCGCTGAATTAATTATTCGTTGCGCCCTACTCCGTAAGGAGAGCCGGGGCCTTCACTTCACCCTCGACTACCCAAAACCCGATCAGACCCAGCCCCCCCGCAACAGCGTGCTCCACCCACGCGTCAAAGAACATTGAGGCTACATGCTCCTCATCATGAATCTCCCCTCGTTATGAAAGCAGCTCCTTGCTCCCTTCCCTTCCTCACGCTGTTCCTTCTGCTCAGCCCATCTAGCGCTCATGCGGATCTTTCAAAAGGGCTTCAAGCAGCTCGGGAGCAGCGGTGGGAAGAGGCCTACAAGGAGTTTAAAGGGCCCGCAGCGGCCGGCAATTCAAACGCCCAGGTCAACCTTGGAAACCTCTACTTCAAAGGGCTCGGTGTCGCACAGAGTGATAATCGAGCGTTTGACTGGTTTGAGAAGGCCGCGCTTCAAGGAAACGTCCTAGGGGAAAGCAAATTGGCCATCCTCTATTTTTATGGGCTCAGCGTTCCGGCCGACCACCGAAAAGCGGCGGAATGGTTCCTCAAGGCCGCTGACCAGGGCGATGCAGGTGCCGCCCGCATCCTTGCAGACCTTTACAGTCACGGCGATGGGGTTGAAAAAAGCCCGGAGGAGGCTTATCTCTGGGCTTCCGTAGCAGCGGAACTCGGGCACCCAGGCAGTGAAGCCCTCCGCAACGAACTAGCTAGCACGCTCCCACCCACCGACCTTAATCGCGCACTCACCCGCCTCAATCAATGGCGGGAGGAGCAGGATCGCCGGGTTCAAGACGCGGCCCCTAGAGCGCTGGAAGGGCCTCAGGAGCCCTTAGCGCCTGATTTAAAGTCAACCATCAAACACAGTAGCCAGACGTCCACAAAAGCGTCACCCCGTGCAAAAACCAAGACGCATCCCGCAACGACGCCTAAAAAAGGCTCAAGCCACCGCAAAAGAACAAAAAAGGGTTAACCGTCAGGCGGTGAAGTGACAGACGTAGTCGAGAAGTTCCAGCGTCTCGATATCAAAACGACTGTGACCAGGCACTTCAAAGGAGTCGCCTACGGTGTATTCCTGCCAATCGGATAAGCCTTCCAATCGAACCCTGCAGTGCCCTCCGAGGATCTCCATCACCTCAGGTGAGGCCGTATTGAAGGTTAACAGCGAAGGCAAGATAACGCCGATGGTTTTAAGGCTGCCATCGTCAAAGAGCACCGTATGGCTGATGCATTTCCCATCAAAGTACACATTGCTTTTCTTGATGACGCTCACCTTATCAAATTGACTCACTGTCAGGCTCCTTTAGAGTATCGGGAAAAAATGGGGGCGGGAGTGCGTTCGGTCACTCATATCAAGATGATGAGGACCCCTAAAAGGACAAGTCCACCGAGGATGCGGTAAGGCCAAGCCAGTTCATTAAAAGCCAGACGGACTTCGGTCATCCGAACCAAGGTCCAGACCTTGATCCTCGGCCAGGCCTTGGTCTTCAAAAATCTAAAGGCCATCCTTCCAAAAAAGAAGACGAGGAAAATCTTAAGCGGGGTCAGCCCAAGGGCTGTCGCCACCTCGGAATAGCGCTCTGCCTCATGGGCAAAATGGCTTTTGAGCCAGTCGGCCAATTTATCCTCGAGGAACTCCTCAGGGGCCTCAACAAGGACCAGCCAGATTTTTTCAAGCACCTCGAACAGGAACTCGAAAATATGGATCCCCAACTCTAGAAAGACCTCCCAGAGCACCACCAGAAGCCCGAGACCACCAGCAAAATAGATCAGCGGCTTCCAGCTCGGCTGAATGTCTACCGGCATCTCTTCACCGGGGTTAGCCTTCGGCTGTTCTGGGGTAAGTTCGGCGTTGCTCATGCGTTCTAGGGCTGCTTCAAGGTTAAAAAACGACAAAGGTTAACGATCAACGCGGACACCGACAAGGTGTACCTGACGACACTCTCTTAAGGTGTACCCTGTGGACCTCGAGGTTAGGTAAAAATTCCTTATCCATCCGAGCTCCCTTAGGAGAGTTTTGAGCGCTTTAAAATGGTTCTATATGATATAGTTCGCGAGCGAAATTGGCCCGACCCAGGAATCGCCGAGAGTGTGTCCTTATCATTTCTGGTCGCCCATCGGGAAACGCTCAAATAATAGAGGCACCCCAGAAAGCCCCGCAAAAAAACCATCGAGAGCCTCATGGAAATCAAAGAGTGGCTGCAGGTCTGGCAGTTTGAACACAATCCCTTTGTCATCTTCGACGCCGACAGGGATCCTTATCTTCAGACCTCCATGGTGGAGAACACCTCCCTTCGGTCCGTTCTACTCCATATCGACAAGCCCACCCCCTACGTCATTTTTGCGATCAGGGGTGCTGGCAAATCATCCATGCGTATCGATACCGAGCGCTACCTGAATGATTATCGAGATCAGGTTCTGGTTATTTCCTATGTGGAGTTCAATGAGCTCCTAGCCGAAGTCGCACGACCAAGGACCCTTCCCTTGGAATATGCCTCTGACAAATCGGCCCTGACCCGCTTTCTCAAAGGGAGAAAAGAGATCCCCTTGGTTCGGGAGTCTAAAATCACCCTCGATGATCATCTCGATTACATCCTGAAGCTCGGTATCGAGGAACTTTATCGCACCATCGTCAATACCCCACGTGAGGATCTCCTCAAAAACAACCGGGAGATTGCCGAGAAGTTTTTGCTGTTAACGGCGCTTTACTACACCCCCAACGATCTCTCGAGCAAGATCGCCACACTGCGCCGGGTGATTGAGATCACGGGCTACGAGCGCAAGCTGCCGTTCTTCCTAAAAAAACAAGCCAAGTTCATTGCCGGGGAGATTTATCGCCAAATTCGGGGCGTCCCAGTCTCTCTCGAAGGCATGGTCAAGACCATTCAAGAAATTGGCGTCGGCCTCTTTGAGTTCCACGGCATCCCAAGAAATACCGAGAACCGCTTCACGCTGTTCAAAAGTTTCATGGAACTCATCCGTTATTTCGGGTTGGCGGGCGTCTATCTGCTGGTAGATCGCGTTGATGAGCCGACCAGCATCAAAGGCGACCCTGAAAAAATGCGCGAACTGGTGACGCCGATCCTCGACGATCAGCTCTTCCAAATCGACCACCTCGGGATCATCTTGTTCCTGCCGTATGAGCTTCATGACCTTAAGAAGTATTACCGAAGCGACCGCATTAAAACAATTTCATCCATCAACTGGTCGCCGGACAACATGATCCGTTTGATCGAGAAGCGGATGAACGTCGGCCGGAAGCCCGGCAGCCCCCCCATTCATCTCGCCGAAATCTTTGAGGACGAGGGTGAAAGCAAAGCGAACTTTATCGTTCGGCAACTGACCCCCCGTAACGCCTTCCGTCTCCTCAGTATCATTCTCGAAGAGCACTGCCAGACCGTGATCTATGGCGTCAAGATCTCTACGGAGGTCTACGAATCTGGGGTTCAGCGCTATCTCATCGAAAAAGAAGGGTACTGATCTCATCCCCCTGGCGGTCTTGATCAGGACCGCCCCGCCCACCAAAGTCGCAAACGAATCCCAAGCCGCGTGGTATAGCCGGTAGTGACCTGCTGGATCACGCCTTGGCGGTCTACAAAAAAGAGTGCCGGCACGCCATGAACGCCATAAGACTGAGCCACTTTACCGTCGTCGTCAACGACGGTTGGAAGCTCAAAGCCTTGGGCCTGCATATAGCTGCTGACCGTCTGAGGGTCCCCTGATGAGAGCGCCACGGACAGCACGCTGGCCTCCTTTCCGATCCCCGTCAAAGCGCCCTGCATACTCTTACAGATCCCGCACCAACTCCCCCAAAAATAGATCAGGAGGGGTTTTGGGAGGGCGGTCAAACCTTCAAAGGGTCGTCCATCAAGGGTCAGCCCGGCGATCGACGGTGCGACAACCTTCGTCTTCAAGCCTTTTTGCGCCAAGCCCTGAACGGCCAAGACGAGGATCAGCAGGATCACCCACCCGAGTATTTTTCTGTGCCACACGTCAGGTCACCCGCCTCCTTACCCAAAACGAGCCAATAAGGCACTGCCATGCTGCTTAAGCCAGGATCTTCTCTCTGGCCAAGCAGGATCATGAAGCGCTACCAGATCCCAGTAGTCTTTGGAGTGGTTTCTGAACCGGATATGACAGATTTCATGGATGACGACGTAGGCAAGGACCTCTGGCGGGGTAAAGGCCAGCAACCAGTTAAGATTCATGTCATTTTTAGGCCCGAGGCTTCCCCAGCGGGTCTTCATGGCCTTGATCCGAATCTGTCGCGGCTGGAGTCCCTCGAGTGGGCTGAAGCGATCGATCAGCAGCGACACCTCCGTGCGCATCCAGACCGCTACCCAACGATAAAGCGCATGCCTAATCTCAACGGCCTCCTGTTCAGGGGCTCCTCCTGGAAGATGGATCTCAAAGGCGCCATCAAGACGCCGATGGAGCGGTCGTCTCACCCCTTCAACGACGATCAGTTCGGTGGCAACGCCTTGAAAAGGTACAAAAGCGCCCCCCGTCAGAGGGAGACAGGATGGCTTAAGGCCACCGGAACGCCTTCTGATGTCTTCGAGCTTCTGATAAGCCCACACCCGGTGGCGATCAAGAAAATGTCGGGCTTCAGACTCCCCGACATGTCGAGGCAAAACCAGTTCCACCCCTTCTGGCCTCACGATGAGTCTCAGGGCTCTTGCCCTTTTACTCTCCCTGAGCCGAAGATCAAGATCCCTATCGCTGATCAATCGGGGTCTCGCTGAGCGTTCGACAGCAGCATGTCGCGGGCCAAAAGGGCCAACTCGAAAGAGCCATCACGATCACCCAGGACGCCACGAATCTCAGCAAGACCCTGCTTGATCGTGTCAGCGACCGCTGGATGATCAAGGATCCTGCTCATTTCTTGGGCCAGATTATCGGCCGTCGCCTCATGCTGGATAAATTCCCGCACTAAGCGCCTGCCGGCCAGAATATTCGGTAAGCCAATGAAGGGCACCTTCACCAGCAGCCGTCCCAACCAATAACTCAAGGGAGCCAGTCGATAAACGATAGCCATCGGCACACCCAGGAGGGCGACCTCTAGCGTTGCCGTGCCTGAGACGGTGATGACGGCATCGGCACACTGGAGAAGATCATAGTCCTGCCCTTGGATCACCTGGACCGGAAGCCGCCGAGCCGCCAACGCCTCGGTGATCGTATCGGGGGGTAAGGAGGCCGCCTGAAACAAAAGAAAGCGGGCCGTTGGATGCGTGTCCATGAGGCGTTCAGCCGCGTCCAAAATGACCGGTAGCAACCGCTTAATTTCGTTGGCCCGACTCCCTGGCAAGAGCCCTATCAGGGGTGTCTTATCCTGCTCAAAACCTGCTTCCGCTGCAAGCCTTGCCCGCACCACGTCGCGCGGCAGGGTCGCTTTTACCTTGCCGGCCAAAGGATGTCCCACATAGGTCGCCGGGACCTTGTAGGCTTCATAATAAGGTAACTCGAAGGGGAAGATGACCGCCATATGGTCAATAATCTCCCCATAACGCTTCACCCGACCAGGGCGCCAGGCCCAGACTTGCGGGCTGACATAAAAAAGAACCTTGATCCCTAGCGCCTTGGCGGCCTTGGCAAGACGAAAATTAAACTCTTTGTAATCCACGCAAATCAGGAGATCAGGCTGACGACTGGCCGCGGCCTTCTTCATCAGCGTCAGGGCGCCCCTTATCTCACCGTAATGCCTTGCAATCTCCGCAAGACCGATCACGCCAATGCCACTCGAATCAAAGACGATTTCGACCCCCGCTGCATGGAGTGCAGAGGACCCCATCCCGAAGCCCTCAACCTCGGGCAACAACCCTTTCAGGGCCAAAAACAGGGCCGCCGCATGCCGATCGCCGGAGGCTTCGCCGGCCGATAACATGACCAAAGGTGGCTGATTAGCCATGCATCACGGCACGAATCACAGCGACAATCCGATCGATCGCCTCATCCCCGAGTTCTGGGTAGATCGGCAACGAAAAGCAGCGCTGTGCCACCGACTCGGTGACCGGGAGCGAAAGGCCTTCACAGTCCTTTTTGAAGACCTTCTGGTGATGGAGGGGAACGGGGTAGTAGATTGCTGATGAAATGGCCGCCTCTTGAAGCGCCGCCATGATCGCCTCACGACGGTCCGATAGGAGCGTGTACTGGTGATACACATGGACGCCGATCCCATCTTCATAAGGGGTCTCCAGAGGGAGATCCGCCATCGATTGGGAGTAACGATGGGCGACCCTTCGGCGCGCTTGGTTGAAAGCATCGATGTGACGGAGCTTCACCCGCAGAATAGCGGCCTGAAATTCATCGAGGCGGCTATTGTAGCCAATGACATCATGGTAGTAGCGGACCTCAGAGCCATGATTTCTTAACATTCGAAGCCGCTGCGCAACCTCCTCCGAGGGGGTCACGACCAAGCCGCCATCGCCATAACAGCCAAGATTCTTGCTGGGAAAGAAACTGTAGCCTGCCGCGACCCCAAAACTCCCGGTTTGTCTTCCGTTGACCGAAGCCCCGAACGATTGTGCGCAGTCTTCAATCAACAGCAGCCCATGGGTGCAGCAAAGATCTTGAAGCCTTGGAAGATCCGCCGGTTGCCCAAAGAGGTGGACCGGCATGATGGCCTTGGTTTTCGGGGTGATGGCTTTTTGGGTTTGATCGACGTCGAGGTTGAAGGTTTTGGGGTCGATATCGACAAAGACAGGCCTAGCGCCCACGTAGCGAATGGCTTCGGCGGTCGCGATGAAGGTAAAGGGTGAGGTGATGACCTCATCCCCCTCGCCGATACCCATCGCCAGAAGCGCTAGATGGAGGGCATCGGTTCCAGAAGCACAACCCACCGCGTGGGGCACTCCAAGATATTCGGCTGCTTCTTTTTCAAAAGCATGTACCTGAGGCCCCAAAATGAAGGCACCGCTTTCAAGGACCGAGGCCAGTCCAAGATCGATCTCATCCTTTAATTGATGGTACTGGGTTTTCAAGTCGACCATGGGGATCATCAGCAAGGCTCCATTCTTGATATTCAGTGTGTCGTTAGAAGGCGGGTAATTTCAATAGCGGTCGCCAAGGCCCGCCGTCCTGCAACGCCTGAAACCAGTGGCTCCCGGCCCTCGCGGATACAGGAGATGAAATGCCCTATTTCCTCCAACAG
>QYQA01000045.1 GCA_007280285.1 Methylococcus sp.
CCTTAAAGGGGGTTCTGGACATCGACACCACAGATTGAACAACCTGGATTTCTCTTCAATTTTAAACGTTGAATGTCCAATGTCTTCGCATCCAACAAGAAAAGGGTATCCGGAATGGCGTAGTCTTTCATGGTCAGCATCTTGACAGTCTCCAGCGCCTGCAGGCTCCCGATAATACCCGGAAGAGGAGCAATCACTCCAGATCTGCTGCAAGAGTCTTCAAGCTCCTCACTCTCTTCATAGAGGCAATTGTAGCAGGGGCTTTCGCCAATGCCGGGACGAAATACGCAAAATTGTCCCTCAAATCGAATGACCGCCCCCGATACCAGAGGTTTTTTGTGTCGAAAACAAGCGCGATTAATACGGTGCCTCGTCGCTAGATTGTCAGAGCAATCAAGGACGATGTCGACACCTTCAACGACCGCTGATAAAGACGCCTCTTCCAGCTGTTCGGGCCGCAAATCTAACGTCATCCCTTTATTGAGTGATCGCAACATCTTTGCAGCAGAATGGGTCTTTAAGTGACCGATATCGTTCCAGCCATACAGTATTTGTCGCTGGAGATTACTAGGGTCAACGGTATCAAAATCATTAAGGACCAAACGACCGATGCCGCTACTGGCTAGATACATCGCAGCCGGGGAGCCGAGCCCCCCTAAACCCACGATCAACGCGCTAGCCGCCAACAAGCGCTCCTGCCCCTCAATATCAATATCCGGCAAAAGAAGATGCCGGCTGTATTGGAGAAGTTGCTGATCGTCCATGAAAAGTATGTGTCTGATCCTTACGAATTAAAACGAAAACCGCCAGAGAACAATGGCCCCTTTAAGCCATCATCGACTGGGGCCATCTCTTCCCGTGGATGAACCCCTTTATGAGTAGTCCTCCATTCTATGTGGAAAGCATCTCATGAGGGGGGCGGATTTTGAAGGGGTTAGGAAGCAGATGAGTCAACTTTCCTTCAAAAAAAAACATGATCTCGTTGAGAATAAAGGCGTCCATCCTCACTTTCTATGGGGTCTGTGGCCACAATTTGATACACTGTGGGGATATCTTTTGATGAACCCTGCGATATTCTCATGAACCGTCTCCTTGCGGCATTGACCCTCTGGCTTACGCTAATGCCTGGCTTTGCCGCTGAAGAAGCACTCATTCCCATCCAGGATCAGCCAGACCTTCCAGCCCCGGTCGAGAGCGGTAAGCCGATGGAGCCTGATGTCACCATCATCCGCCGCGGCGATGAAACCATCGAAGAGTATCGAAATGATAATCGAGTGGTGATGGTCAGAGTCACACCAGCAATAGGCTTTCCCTATGTCTTTATCGATCAAGATGGCGATGGCAATCTTGAGGTGCGCCAAAATGACAACATGAAAGGCATGAATATCAATAAGTGGGTTCTTTTTAGCTGGTAATGGCTTAAAAATACTTTTTCCTTACGTCCCTACCTTTTATATAACTTCAATAATGCTGACGGTTTCCCATCATGGCATTGAGTGAACGACTCGATCGTCTTCACCGCCAGGGAGTCACTCACCTTCTGAAAGGCGGGCTTAAAGGGCTTGAAAAGGAGAGTCTTCGGTTGGGGCCTGAGGGTCAGATCGCCACAACCCCCCATCCAAAATCTCTCGGCTCAGCGTTGACGCATCCTTTAATCACCACGGATTATTCTGAATCCCTGGTGGAATTAATTACACCCGCAATGCCCACGGCTGAGGAGGCACTGAAGTTTTTAGGCGAGATTCATCGCTTCGTGTATAGCCATCTCGGGGACGAATTACTGCTGGCCACCTCGATGCCTATTGGCCTTCAAGGCGATGAAAGTATTCCCATCGCGCGTTATGGCACCTCCAACATCGGCATGATGAAACACATCTATCGCCGAGGCCTCAGTTATCGCACCGGCAGGACCATGCAGACGATCGCAGGTCTTCACTTCAATTACTCCCTGAATGAAGCCATATGGCCCATCCTGCATGAGATCGAAACTTCAAACCTTCCGCTCATTGATTACATATCAGAAGCCTATTTTGGGGTGGTTCGAAATGTATACCGTTATGGATGGCTGTTAATTTATCTTTTCGGGAACAGTCCTGCGGTATCGCGCTCTTTTTTCTCAGGGAGAGAAGCACTGACTAATCGCTTTACCCATTTAGATGCCGACACCCTCTACTGGCCTAACGCCACTTCATTGAGGATGAGCGATATCGGGTACCGTAACGATAGCCAGACGACCTTGGATATTTCCTTCAATGGGGTCGATGCTTACATAGAAAGTCTCGAGGCGGCGATCAATCAGCCTTACCCTCCCTATGAAGCGATCGGCATCAAGGTGGATGGCAGCTATCGGCAATTGAATGGCCATATTCTTCAGATCGAAAACGAGTACTACAGCCCTGTCCGTCCAAAACAGGTGGCGCTCTCCGGAGAGAAGCCGACGATTGCACTGAAGAAGCGAGGGGTTCGCTATCTTGAACTGCGTGCGGTAGATCTCATGGGCACGGCCCCGGCAGGAGTCACTCTTATCCAGATGCAGTTTCTTGAAGTGTTCGTTCTTTGGTGTTTTCTGACCCAAAGTCCTCCAATGAGCATCAAAGAAAAGAATGAATGCAACCGCAATTCCCTGAGTGTGGCCTGCTGCGCCAGAAGTCCTCATTTTGTCCTAAGTCGACATGGCCGCTTAGAAGTTATCAACGATTGGTCTTTCAGTATTCTGAGTGAAATGCTGACAATCTCCGACCTGATGGACGAAGGAGATCCCTTGAAATCATTTAGGCGGGCAGTGGAAGCTCAGTTGCCGCTTGCAGCAGACGCCACATTAACGCCTTCTCAAGCCGTTCTGAAGCACCTGAAAGAGACAGGACAGACCATCAGCGAATACGCATTGAGCCTAAGCAATCAACATCGGAAGTACTGGCTGAAAGAACCTCTCGATGAACCCATGCGCGATCGATTTGAGAAAACGGTGAAGGAGTCCTTGGTGCGTCAAGCAAAGCTTGAAGCCCATCCAGAGATGCCATTTGATGACTTTCTTAAAGCCTATTGGCTGCAGCAGTAACCGGTTCATCTCGATACAAAAAAAGGCGTCCTGAAGGACGCCTTTTTGATGAGAGGCTAAGCCCCCCCATCTATGTGCTTACTTAACAGCAGCATTGATCTTGTCGATCGCGCTAACCACTTCAGTGAGGGTGCTTGCTGCCTTCTGAGTGTCGCCCTTTTCACATTCTTCCTGGCCGACCTTCAGAACCTTAACGGCATCCTGAAGCGGCTTGCCAGCGGCATCACCAGTCACTTCCTTGTAGTGCTGCTTTGCAGCCTTAATGCTCTTCACGCACTCTTCTTTGTTGCCAGCAGCCGCAGCAGCTTGTGCTTCTTTGGTCTTTTCAAGGGTCAGACCCATATGTTCCTTGACGCCTTCAGCATTTTCAGCTGCAAAAACGTTGCCAGAAATCATGAGGGCCAGAATTGCGCTGCTTGCTACAGTAGAAATCTTTTTCATTTTCATCTCTTTTTAGTTGTCCATTGGAAGCCTTAAAAAGGCCACCAAATCAGTTGTCGGAAAACCCCTTTGCTGAAGACCAGTTCCAACGGAAGGTTTCAACACATTCAATACTAAAAGACTTGAGCACCAATGTCATGCTTTTAGCCAAAAAAACAGGGGTTTCGTCCATGTTGGTGCAAGATCAGCTCATAACCCCCCTAGGAGAGCCTTCATTCAGGGTTTACCAGGTGTGCAAGCCAAAGGCCTGAAAGCTTCTCCTGAACCGAATTTTGACGGAGCCTGGCTCTTAAATTGGTGAAATCGACCCGGTCAAGCTCCTGATCCTGGTTGTAGCAGGAATAAACAAAATATTCCTCACCCGTCTCTGGATCAATATGCTTACAAAGACACTGAGCGCAAACCCCCTTCATCATGCACTGCATCGGCGAGTTGATAGACCCAATCGCGTGGTGATGGGGTTTGATATAGGGTTTCAGTTGCTGGAATCGAGCTTCCTTGACCGCCGCCATCATCCTATCGGATCCAATGACCACCATATGATCAACGTCATCGAGGTGGACACGGGTAGGACCAAGGTCACCGGTGGCATACGCCAACATGGCTTCCACGATATTACCAACAAAGGTCTTATCTTGCGGTCGAGTGGGCTCAATTGCGGTATTGCCTGGAATGTTATCAACGGCCCAGACAATCACATCCGATGCGGCCTCAATCTCTTCGATCTTGAAGACATCTTCTCGGTTTCGGTATCCCGCGAAATAGATCACCTGACTCCCAGCAGAACGGAAGGCCTTACCAATCGAAAAGAGCACGGCGTTACCCAGTCCGCCACCAATCAGCGCCACCGTCTGTCCGGGATAAATATCGGTAGGCGCCCCGGTAACCCCCATGACGACCACAGGATCCCCCGGGTTCCAATGGGCCAAAAGCCTAGAGGATGATCCCATTTCAAGTGCAATCAAGGAGATGAGTCCTTGCTCTTTATCTACCCAGGCGCCCGTTAAAGCGAGCCCTTCTGAGGCAAGCACGGTACCTTGAACGATGGGGGCTAGTGATTCATAGTTCTGAACGCGGTAAAACTGTCCCGGACAAAAATGCTTGGCCGCCAAAGGAGCCCGAACGATGACTTCGATGATGGTCGAAGTAATTCGATTGATGGCAACAATTTCCGCCTTGAGCTGCTCATCGAGGCCCTCTTTAAAGGACTTAAAGGCTTGATCGCGTGCGGCCTGACCTTCAGCAGTTAGCGTCTTAACGTCTTCCTGATAAAGGCGTGTGATGTAGGGATAGCCATCCTTTGCACTGGCCATGGCTTTTACGACATTGCCCGCATAGACGGGGTGATTATCGCCATAGAACGTGATGTATTTCCCATTCCGCTGATAGGACGTGAAGGGGGCAGGCTTTCCAACCTTGGGACCTGTCTCATCATTCATTTGAACCAGCGTCGGCATGGGTTCAAAGGAGGAAGGCTCGTAACGCTGATAGAACTTCTTATCCATGACAAAGCTGTCGGGATGCTCCGATTCATAGATGGTATTCGGCGAGGTACCCGCAGCGACAAAGAGCGAACGGAGGGGGACCTCAAGTTCACTCTTTTTCTGCCAGCGCTCACCTTGTAATTCTAATTGTTCAAAACGCACCGACTGAAGATGACCATAGGCATCCTCCATCGCTTCAAGCGGGTTCATCCCGGGGGCCAGTCGGATGCCTTCATCAAGGGCTTCGGTGATTTCCTCTGCATTTTGTCGGTAAGCAGGTGAGTCCTCAATCCCTTTCCGGTAAAAGAGCGTCACCCCACCCCAGCTGTTAAGAAGGGGCAAGAAGTTAGGCACTTCGCCCGCCTTTTCTGCCCGCGCTCGTTCAGCTTGGATAGAACGCCCGTGGCCTAAGAATTCATCCAGAATCAGAATTTCTTCTGGGTCATAGAGCGATCTGATATGGGTCTCACCCTTGAGCGCACAAAGCTTCTCATACCGGTGTAGGACCTTTTCAACCTGAACTGGATAGTAAGCCAGAGCCTCTGTACAGGTATCAATCGCCGTCAGCCCGCCCCCAATGACCCCTGCAGGGAGTCGAACTTGCATATTGGCAAGAGATGATTCTTTGGCAGCCCCTGTCAATTGAAGACCCATGAGGAAATCAGAGGCCTTCCTAATACCTCGGATCAAATTGTTCTTAAGATCAATCAGCGTCGGTTTGCCAGCGCCTGATGCGATAGCGATATGATCAAAGCCGAGATCCCAGGCCTCATTGATGGTGAGGGTTCCGCCAAAACGGACACCACCATAAATGCTAAAGGTGTTTCTCCTCAGAAGATTAAGATAAATGACCTTGAGGAAGTTTTTGTCCCAGCGGACGGTAATGCCGTATTCTGCGACGCCACCAAAACCCAGCATGATGCGCTGATCAAGCGCTTCATAGAGGGTCCTGAAATCCCGGATAGGGGCCGGGGGTCTGTGGTCATCGCCCACGAGCTCTGGGGGTAAGGGTTCGATTTTAAGACCATCGATACCCGCCACCCCAAAACCTTCATTGATAAGATAATGGGACAAGGTATAGCCCGCAGGCCCCATCCCGGCGACTAGAACGTTGCGGCCGTTATAAGGGAGAGCGTAGGGCCGCTTCACGTTGAGCGGGTTCCAGCGGGTCAGAAGGCTGTAGATTTCAAAACCCCAGGGCATGAAGAGGACATCCGTCAGGACATTCGTCTCAATCTGAGGGATATTGACAGGTTCGGTTTTCTGATAAATACAACCCTTCATGCAGTCATTACAGATCCTATGACCCGTCCCAGGGCACAAGGGGTTATCTATCGTGATGAGGGCCAGCGCACCCAAATTGTCTCCTTGGCGCTTGAGCAAATGCATTTCAGAGATCTTTTCTTCGAGTGGGCAGCCCGTTATGGTGACGCCTAAAGGATTGATCTTATAAGTGCCATCCTTTTTGTTCCGCATCCCTTTGGAGCAGGAATCGGTATCACGGTCATGGCAGTAAATGCAGTGATCGACTTCATAAAGGACCCGGCGCTGGGGAAATCTTGGGTCGGTCAAAGTGAAGCCATCACGGCGGCGATGCTCTGATTCCTGGACGCTCCAGACGCCATAACCATCAAGTTCGCGGTGGCTGTGATGAACCAGATGAGAGAAATCCGTCTTGGCGGGTGTCTTGAAACTCAGCCATAAAGACACCTTAGCTTTTAATGACGCGACTTTTAAAGAGGCAAAAGCCCAACGCCCAATAAGTTCGTGAAGGAAAAGCGACAAGGTGAGGTCATCACCTTCAAGGTGAGACTCAAACGCCTTCGCTGCGGAAAGATCTGCCATCAATCGGCCACGAAGGGGGGGTATCAAGCTCCCATCGCCGCCATCAACCGCATGCTTCAGGGTGAGCGCAAGGCCTGCAATGGCCATTTCCCGATCCTTCTTGAGGCGTTCTTCATCAATGACCGCGGTCACTAACGTCTCGAAATCGCGCTCTAATGCATAAAGATCAAATGCCTCAGGATCCACCCCCTTATAGCGGCTGACGGTTTTTTGAACGATTTCATTCTTAAAAGCGAAGACGGTACGAAAGTCTTCTTGAATGGACGCCACTTGCGCTTCTCTTGCCGCTTCAACGCCAAATAGTTTAGCCAGAAAGTGACTGAGTTCGGGTGCTAGCCTGACCAGAAGGTCCGAGATTGCCTCAGGCTTCATCCCTTCACCGTGTTTATCGCGATACGCTTCAAACTCTCGATAGAGATCGGGGGAATGGTGCTTTAAGGCCTCGTCAAAATGATTCGAGAGGTCCTTGAGTCGATCTGGACGATAAAGGTCACCATAGGAAAAGCCTATGAGTCCGAGTGTCAAGGAAACGTCATCTGTCATGAAGGTGATTATCAACTGCTGGGGTGACAAGGGGCTGCGACCATAGCATGGCCCCCATGAAAAATTTAAAAAGTGGTTAATTTTAGTGGATTAGGCCCTTTAAGTCGATCGTCAGACACTTCATGCCGCGCCCACGTCGGATGTTGGTAGCCCTTGAACGGTGAAGTAAAAGGTTTTTCCTCTTCAAAGACCTAAGATACATTCCGTCCGCATGAGGACACACTTCAACGGGAGATTGGTATCCTTATGGCTTATGCCGCCGCCTCTAGAGAGAGGTCTTCTCCTGGCGGTCCATCACGACCCCTCATTGAAAAAATGCCATGTCGACACTTCGTCAAACCCCAAGAGTCATTTATCGGAAGGACTATACCCCGCCGCCCTTTCTGGTTGAATCCGTTGATCTCCTCTTCAATCTAGACGATGAAGCAACCGTGGTCACCTCGACGCTCAGGATTTCTAAGAATCCAGCCTATAAAGGCCGCGAAGAGGGACTGAAACTCGATGGTGAACAGCTAAAGCTGCGTTCAATCAAGATCAATGGGATTCCATTGATGCCAGAACAATTCACCCTGAACCTTGATCATTTAATGATTTTGAACGCACCGAAGGTCGCCTTCGATGTGGAGGTGGTGACCGAGGTGAACCCCTTGGCCAACACCGCACTTGAGGGCTTATATCTCGCGAGCGATCTTTTTTGTACACAATGCGAAGCCCAAGGCTTTAGAAAAATCACCTACTACCCTGACCGCCCAGATGTCATGGCTGTCTTCACCACGACCTTGATGGCAGATAAGAGTCGTTATCCGGTTCTCCTCTCAAATGGCAACCTTGAAGCATCTGGGGATCTCCTCGATGGCCGTCATTTCGCGCGTTGGGTTGACCCTTTCCGAAAACCCTCTTATCTGTTTGCCTTGGTCGCCGGAAAACTCACGTGCCTTCAGGATGACTACACCACCGCCTCGGGGCGGCATGTCACCTTGCAAGTGTTTGCTGAAGCAACGGATATCGATAAGTGTCACCACGCCATGGCTTCTTTGATCAACGCCATGCGCTGGGATGAAAGCCGCTTTGGCCGTGAGTATGATCTTGATCTTTACATGATCGTCGCTGTCAGTCATTTCAACATGGGCGCGATGGAGAATAAGGGCCTTAATATTTTTAATACAAAATATGTACTTGCCCGCCCGGAAACCGCTACAGACTCTGATTATGAGTACATCGAAGGCGTCATTGGCCATGAATATTTCCATAATTGGACAGGTAATCGCATCACCTGTAGAGACTGGTTCCAGCTCAGTCTTAAAGAAGGTTTGACGGTTTATCGGGACCAGGAGTTCTCTAAAGACCGCCATTCACGCCCGGTCAAAAGGATCGACGAAGTGAACATGTTGCGGACCCGGCAGTTTCAAGAAGATGCAGGGCCTCTGGCGCACCCGGTGCGCCCTGAATCCTTCATCGAGATCAATAACTTTTACACCTTGACGGTGTATGAGAAGGGCGCTGAAGTCGTTCGGATGCTGGCGACCCTTCTTGGAACCGAGGGGTTCAGAAAGGGAACCGATCTTTTCTTTGATCGCCATGATGGAGAGGCGGTGACGTGTGAAGATTTCGTGGTCGCCATGGAAGAGGCCAATCAGCGCGATCTCCAGCAATTTAGGCGCTGGTATGAACAGGCAGGGACCCCTGAGGTAACGCTTGAAGAAACGTTTGATGACGTTTTAGGTGAACTCAAGCTCACGTTTACACAGTCATCACCCGACACCCCAGGGCAGTCTCACAAGCCGCCTCTTGAGATTCCTATGGCCTTGGGACTGCTTGGAAAAAAGGGTGACCCACTCCCCCTCCAACTTCAAGGTGAAGTCGAACCCAACCTAAAAAAAACGCGCGTTTTCTCACTGAAGGACACCGTCACGACCTTGGTGTTTAGTGGATTGGCAGAAGCGCCCGTTGTTTCAGCGCTCAGAAATTTCTCAGCACCTATTAAGTTGTTTCAATCTCGAACCCCAGAAACGCTTGGGTTTTTGTTGGCTTATGATGAGGATCTCTTTAATCGCTGGGATGCCGCACAGCAGCTGGCAACAAAAGCCATATTAAATGCCATCACCAAAGAGGGGGACGCTAAGGTCTTAACGATCCTGATTGAAGCCTTCAGGGAGGTCACTCAAAAAGATTGGGAGGATCTTGCCTATGAAGCCCTGTTGCTGACCCTACCCAGTACTGACTACATCGGCAGCTTCCTGAGGGTGATGGATCCAGTCGCCATACACCACGGCCGAGAAACCGTGAGAAATGCTATATCCATCGCCCTACACGACGACTGGCGGCATCTTTACGCACGCTATCATGAGGATGCCTTCTATCAGTTTGACGCTCAGACCACCGGTCGCCGAAGACTCAAAAATGTTTGCCTCGATTATCTTCAAGCAAAAGATGACGACCTTGCCCATGATCTAGCACTGCAGCAATTCAAAAACACCCGCACGATGACCGACCGTATGGCAGCGCTTTCCGCCATCGTCAACAGCCATCATCCTGAAAAATCCGCCTGTCTTGAGGCCTTTTATCAAGAATGGCAGGGCGATGATCTGGTCATTGGCAAATGGTTTACCGTTCAAGCCACATGTAAACTTCAAGGCACCCTCGATGACGTCATCAGACTCACCCACCATCAGGCCTTCGATATCAACATGCCCAATCATGTGAGAAGCCTTATTGGTGGATTCAGCCAATCGAATCCAGTTAATTTTCATGCAATAGATGGCGGTGGATATGCGTTTTTGGAGAAAAAAGTCCTGGCTCTCAATGCCATCAATCCCCAAATCGCCGCACGAATGCTGGCGGCCATGACCGGATGGCGACGCTATGACCCGATCCGTGGGGGTTTTATGAGAGCGGCATTAGAACGCATCGTCACGGTGGGTGATCTATCCAGCGATGTCTATGAAGTCGCCAGCAAGGCCCTTGTTGCTGAGACCTGAGGCATGATGGGCACACCATCTCGTTGGTATCCCCTTAGTTTTCTTATGCTCTTCATCCTCATAGCGTGTCCGCAAGCGCCCGTCGATCCCCATTCAATGAAGGGCACTCTCCGTGTCAGTGACGTGGTCCATCTCGGGGATATAGTGGCCATGGACTACGATCTTCCTGAAGCACTTGGACGTCAGCTTGATATTTCCTCGCTCCCAGGGATCGGCATGCTTGATGAGGCGTTATCGATCCGAGAGATCAAGGCTGAAGACCTTCTTGATGAAGGAACGACTCCACGACAACTTCACGTGGTGTACCAAGTGTTCAAAAGCGTCAAGACACCTGAAGCACTGATCATTCCGTCCCTCCATTTCCGCTTTAAAGGGGACCCACCTCAGGAATTCGACACGACGACCAGGACCCTCACGATCGAACCACTGATCCCAGCCGAGACCCTCTTAGAGCAACTTGACATCAGGGCGCCTCATCCTCCGCACCCCATTGACACCCAAACGGCGCTGGATCGTCTCATCCAATGGTTAGGCGCTTTTGGCGCCGCTCTCCTGCTTCTCCTCCTAAGGCACTGGCGTCATCTTAAAAGGACCCGACCCTTTGAAGCCATTCGACGCCGATGCGCTAAAGCTCTAACGCTTCGCCACCAACGACAAGGACTCGAAACAGCCGTCCGCCTCATCCATAGAGCACTTAATCAAACCTATGGTCATACCCTTTTTGAGAAGGATCTGCCTCATTTTTTTGAGGATCAATCGAGGTTTTCGAGCGAGAAGGCTTCCCTTCGAGATTTTTTCATTCTCTCTGATGCTGTTTTTTTTGATCCCGCTTTCGATGAGCACCATTACCCTGAAGCAAGTCACCTATTGAAAAGGCTACTAGAAGGGCTCATCAAGGCGGAACGAGGCCAGAAAGGATGATCGGTTTTTTGTCACCGCTGGTCCTTCCTTTAACACTCCTCAGTCTCCTCCCCTGGATACGCCGCGGAGAAGCGACCGTCACTTATTCTTCCCTGGAGTTGATTCCCACTGATGCCTTATCAACGTGGCTAGATCGCTTCATTCGGCTGGCAGGATCTTTGGCCATTTTTTCGATCGTCGTGGGTATGGCTGGCCCCTATCAGCGAGAGAAAACGATAGAGCGCATGGGAACCGGCGCACATATCGTTCTCCTTTTGGATCGGAGCAGCAGCATGAACGAGAATTTCACTGGTCGCTATCTTGGCTCCAAAGCACAAGAATCGAAGAGTGCTATCGCTAGAAAGCTGCTCTCTGAATTCGTCAACAGAAGAGCCCACGACCTCTTTGCCCTGGTCGCTTTTGCAGCGGCTCCCATCTATGTCCTGCCACTGACTTCAGATAAAGAGGCCATCCAGGCGGCCATCGCGGCAGCGGGAGGTCGAGGACATGGCGTGACTCATATCGCTTCAGGCCTTGCGATGGCGCTCGATTTCTTTAGAGGGAAGCCACAGCGGGGATCAAGAATTATTCTCCTTGTATCTGATGGTGCAGCACGCATTGATGAAGAAACCCAGGATCGCTTAAAGCAGACCTTTGAGGAAACAGGGACTAACCTCTACTGGATTTATCTTAGAAATCAGACCAGTGCCCCCCTCACAGAAAAGCCTCAAAACCCAAATGAATCGACGACGCCTGAATATTTCCTTCATCAGTACTTTGAGTCTCTGGGAGTAACCTATAGAGCGTTTGAAGCAGAAAACCCCAATGCCATGGAAAAAGCCATCGAGGAAGTCGAGCGCCTTGAACATCTGCCTCTGGCTTACGAAGAGAAGTTGCCTCGGAAAGATCTTAGTCCTTGGTTCTTTGGATGGGCGCTGATCATGATGTTGATACTGATCATCTCAAAACGCCTCGAGATCACCGCATGGAACGCCTAATCAATGTCGTGCTAGCAAAAGGGGTTGTGGTCACCTTGGGCTTAGCGTCACTCCTGGGTTTGTCGAGTGCTCTATGGGACCTAGGCCGCCTCTTAGCCATCAATCACTCGATGGAGACACCTGCCAACCTTAGGGAAGAAGGATTAGCTGATCTACATCCCCTTTTGGGATTTGCCAAAGCCTTTGATTTTCATGTGCATCACCAACCCCTCGATGCGATTAGGGTTTATGGATTGGCCCTCCAACGACCAGAGACCGACCCATTGGAGGACATTCGCTATAACCTAGGGACGCTTTATCTTGAAGATGCCTTCACGTTGTGGAAAACCCATGGCCTCAATGAATATATTCGAATCAACACCTTACTGGCTGCCTCGAAGGATCATCTTAAGGAAGCCTTGAGACTTCATCCTCAGGATTCAGATGCGAGGTTTAATCTCGAATTGGCCTATCGCATCACGCCACCACCAAAAGAACGCCCCAAAAATGATTTTCAAGGCAACAAAGGGAGTGTCTTTGCAACAATCCCAGCCATCCCTGGCGGGGGCCCATGAGAAAAAGTCTTCATTTATTTCAAAGCCAAGGCGCCTGGATCCATGGCCTCAGCGCCATGTTCCTCATCGCAGCGTGCCTTTTACTGCCTGAATGGCGGCTTCCATCCAAAATCTATCGCACGATGGTGGTTGTCGATATCACCCAAAGCATGAACACCAGGGATTACCACGAGATTGGATTTCCCGAAGACCGTCTCAGCTATGCCAAAAAGGCATTACGTGAGTGGCTCCACGCCCTCCCCTGCGGCTCTGAAGTAGGCCTTGGGGTGTTTACAACCCAGACGGTTCACTTTCTCTTCGAACCGATTGAAATCTGTCGCCATTTCACCGTCATTGATGATTCACTGGAACATATTGACTGGCGGATGGCTTGGTCTGCGGATAGCCATGTCGAGATGGGCCTCTATCATGCGATTCGGGAACTTCAAAAAATGGCCCCGGGCGTCGGTCTAGCATTTCTTACTGATGGCCAGGAAACCCCTCCCCAAACGACGATTCCCCAACCGGATTTTGGGGGGCAACGATTCAAGGGGGTCATTTTAGGTTTTGGTGGCCTGAGCCCCGTGACCGTGCCGCGCTATGATCGGGAGAACCGCCTGATCGGCATTTGGGAGAATGCCGACATCGAAAAACCCCCCCTTTCAACCACGGTCTACTCAGAAAAAGTCGAAATCAAAATTTTACCGACCGAAGGCCCTTATCTTTCCTGGCTGGATGAATCCCACTTAAAGGCACTCTCAGCAACTACAGGACTTCTATATCATCGAATCGATCGGCCCTCTGATGTCATGAATAGCCTGATGGTCGAAGATCAAGCAGAATGGCGAACGACAGAGAAAGACTTAAGGCCATACCTTGGGGGAATCGCCTTAGTGGAATTATTCGTTTTATTGGGTATCCCAGGCCTTAGAGATGGGATGTCGTGGATTAGTGGGCCGTTGAAAAAAGGATCAAAGAAGGCGGTCAGCTGGTTTTTTTCCTGAGATATTGAAACTCCCTGTGATTTAGACTATCTAACCTTCGGGTGGTCTTTTTTCCTGCCGCAGAGAAGACTAACCGACAGACTTAGAAAACCTAACAGAGGGATTATTGAGCTTTGATGACTTTGAGCAAGACTCACAGATCCCCAAACAAGAACTAAAGAGGAGATAAATTATGGCCATGTTTCTGTCCATTTTGCTGACGATGGGTTTTGCCTTCTGGTTTTATAAAACCGCTCAACGCCTGCATGCCAATAGCGTGCAGTGGTCCATCGTTGGGGCTTTCGCTTACCAGCTTCCAGCCTGGGCTTGGATGCTCATGGTGTCAAAGCCTTATCTTTCCTCTCTTCAGGGTACCGCCAACAAGTCGTCGATGAGCGCTGGCCTTATCGGCCACACCTGGTTGCTGGTCGGCATCACGGTCGCTCTTTTGGTTTACCGATTTGCTCTTTTAAAAACAACGGTCCGGGACGAAGGCTAACCCACGTTGAGCGTTTAACCCCGTTCTCTATGGACGGGGTTCGATTCCCCAAACTGACTCCGCATAAGTCTTAATTGCTCTGTCACTTGAAAAGTAACCGGAACGGGCGACATTCAGGATAGCCCGTCGGCTCCACTCCTCTTGATCATCCCACAGGGCGTCAACCGCATCCTGAGCGCGAACGTAGTCAGCAAAATCATTTACCAGTGCGTAGGGATCCCCGTATTCGAGAAGCCCATCGACTAAAGGCTTGAAACGGTGGCGATCATCTGGTGAAAAGTGTCCATCGCTCACCAAAGATAAGACCTTCTGAAGTTCAGGGGATTCAAGCCAGATATCCCGGGGATGGTACCCCTGTTGACGAACGTCCTTAAGTTCCTTCGCGGTAGCCCCAAACAGGAAAAATTGGTCATGGCCAACCTGATCACGGATCTCAATGTTAGCGCCATCAAGTGTTCCAATCGTCAGCGCACCATTCATCGCCATTTTCATGTTGCTCGTACCAGAGGCCTCAGTCCCTGCCGTTGAAATCTGCTCTGAAAGATCAGTCGCCGGTATCAGCATCATGGCCTTCGTGACGTCATAATCTTCGAGAAAGTAAAGGCGAAGCTGTTGCGCGACCTGAGGATCCTGACGAACTGTTGTTGCGACGTCATGAATCAGTTTGATGATTAATTTTGCACGTTGGTAGGCTGGAGCGGCTTTCCCGCCGATAATGATGGTTCTTGCGACTTGATGCCCACCCTTACCTTCCCGAATCCTTTGATAGCGGCAGATCACATGAAGCACATTCAGCAATTGTCGTTTATATTCATGAATGCGCTTGATTTGAACATCGAAAAGACTCTGTGAATCAAAAGATGGGGGGGTCGCTGAATCAACAGATCCTATCCAGGCCAACTTGGCCTGGTGCTTAACCTGTCTGAATTGAGCGCGGAACTCAGCATCCTCAGCGAAAGGTTCAAGATCTAAAAGCCGATCAAGATCCTTAATCCAAGCACTCCCAATCGCCTCACAGAGGAGATTTGAAAGTCCCTTATTAGCGACGTGGATCCAACGACGTGGGGTTACGCCATTGGTAATGTTAATAAAACGATCAGGATAGAGCGCTGCAAAATCTTTGAAGATGGTCGCCTGCATCAGGTCGGAATGAAGTTTTGCGACACCATTGACCTTATGACTTCCAACGATAGCAAGATGCGACATTCTGATCTGCTGGCCATGATCTTCATCAATCAAGGACATCCGTCGAATCAGATCCATGTCCCCAGGCCTTGCTTCACTGATCTCTAATAAAAACCGGCGATTGATTTCGAAGATGATGGCGAGGTGGCGAGGCAGTAGCCGTCCGAAAAGGCTCACAGGCCAGGTTTCCAAGGCCTCCGGCATCAAGGTATGGTTGGTGTAACTGAAGCAACGACGCGTAATATCCCAAGCGGTTGACCAGCTAAGGGCATGTTCATCCATCAAAAGTCGCATCATTTCAGGGATGGCAATGGCAGGATGCGTATCATTGAGCTGAATGGCCACTTCGTTCGGGAGATTCTCGAGCTGGCCGTGATCCTTCAAGAAATGGGCAATGATGTCCTGAAGACTCGCCGAGACAAAAAAATACTCCTGCTTCAACCTCAGTTCACGACCCATATGGGTGGTGTCATCCGGATAGAGAACCTTTGAAATGTTCTCTGACATGGTTTTTTGTTCGACTGCCCGAATGTAGTTACCCTCATTGAAATAGCGAAGATCAAATTCATCGGTCGAGGTGGCTGACCACAGCCTCAAATTATTGACCGTCCGTCCACCGTAACCTGGAATGGGTGTGTCATAGGCCATGGCCATGACGTCTTGGGTATTAATCCACTCATAAGAAGGCCCCAGTTGGTCCCGTTCGTGATGCTGGACAGAACCTCCAAAACGAATCCGATACAGCACATCCGTTCTCGGAAACTCCCAAGGGTTACCGAAGGCAAGCCAGTTATCCGGGTGTTCGATCTGCCATCCAGCCTCAATTTTCTGCCTAAATAAACCGTATTCATAGCGAATGCCGTAACCAAATCCAGGCATGTCAAGGCTCGCGAGGGAATCAAGAAAACAGGCAGCGAGTCGGCCAAGGCCGCCATTTCCAAGCCCCGCCTCCGCCTCATATTCAGCAATGACCTCCATGGAAAGCCCGACATTTTCAAGTGCAGTCTTAAATTCGTGAGAGGCTTCAAGATTGGCTATTGCGTTGCTCAAGGTCCTCCCCATGAGGAACTCCATTGAAAGGTAATAAACCCGCTTCGCATCATTGAGGTAGTAGCTCCTCATCGATTCAAGCCATTGCGCCGTCAACATGTCCCGAACGACATAGGCCAAAGCATGAAACCAGTCACGCTTTGAGGTTTCTAAAGGATCCTTCCCCTGAATAAAGATCAGATGATGAATGAGCGATTGCTCAATCGCCTGAATGTTTTTTTCGCCTGCTGAAGCAGTGTAGTCAGAAGTCTTATTCATGATGATGATGCAGAATTTTCGTGGAAACTGTCAGTCGTTGAATATTCATAATCTATCGATCAGGACCGTCATAGCCCAGTATCGACCCACTTTTCCAACGCTGATGGCCGCAAAACTAAAAAACAAAGGCAGTCTCAGCCAACCAGCTACGTAGCAAAGCCCATCACCTATGATGGGGAGCCAGGAAAAAAGAAGCGCTACAGGGCCAAAACGGCGAACCCATCGAACGGCATGTGGATGCTTGTCTAGAACGGCGCTATTGAGAGGAAACCTTCTAGCCGTCCACGACCCTAATTGCCACGTGGTTAGTGCGCCTAAGGTGTTACCGACACTAGCCATCATAATCAGCTGCCATGAGGGATGAGCGGCCGTCCGAACCAAATAGGCCAAGACAAGCTCTGACCCGCCGGGGGCGATAGTCGATGAGATGAATGCACTCAGGAATAATCCCCATAGGCTGTTCTCATGAGTCCAATGATTGAGCCATTCCATGGGTGTTTTGGCCTTAGGAGAAGATGTATGTCGATTGACACAATGTATCATTCAAAATAACATATCTTCATGACGGCAACGTAGCTCAGTTGGTTAGAGCACCGCATTCATAATGCGGGTGTCGGCGGTTCAAGTCCGCCCGTTGCTACCACTTTATCAATGACTTACGGCGGACCCCCAAAATGGTCTGCCGTAATTTTGGCTCTCTTCCGAATTGTGTGGAAAGGTGGTCATGCCGGGGGCGGATTCAGGAAGGGGTTAGCCGGCAGATCGGTTAATTTCCCCGTGGTCAGAAA
>QYQA01000066.1 GCA_007280285.1 Methylococcus sp.
CATTGGGCTTCATTGCCGAATTGTTGATGAAACTCGAAAAGCTACATGCCTTTTTGGAACTGTACGGTGTTGATAGCCATGGGTGATCTCCTCTTCTTCAGGTGCGATCATCATGGAGCCCCTCAGGCTCACATGGTGAGCCTGAAGGCCATTCCTGAGACTTCTTACTAATCAGGAAAAATTATGTCATACCGGTATCGAATTTAGATAGGGGGTTCAAGAGGCATGTTGGATATTTTTTTTGGGGCCCTCAACGATCATGTGGGGCACCCCGCGTATCGATTTGAGCCATCAGGCCGTAACGATATGTTCACAGCCGATACACTTCATGCAGCCCACTTAGCCAGACTCGGATTTTTTTAATGTTCAAAAGCCTAAGCGGGGCTCCTTGGAGTGACGGGAGTCTTGAGGTTCAAGTCGTTGCGTCGGGATGTGTCTGCGACTGGCAAAGATACTGATAGAAAACCCTATTCTTCAAAGAGAGAACCCGCCATAGGTCAGGTCGGTGCCTCAGAGTCTGTGTCCCTTTGAAGGGATCGTCCTTCGTCCGGATTCGAATTCAAGGTGATAGAGGAGAGGTTAGTCTAGAGAGGGGTTCCCGGGTTGGGCGGGGTGCAGGGTCGCTTGATCTACTGATTTTTCGGTGACACAACTAGGCTCAGCCCAATAGGCTGAGCCTGCCACCGGAAGGGTTATCTCAAGCGTAATAATCTTACGCGTGTGCATGGGTCATGGGCAGGAACAATCACCTAAGTGATTGTTCTATATTGGTATATGGCGGAAGCGGTGAGATTCGAACTCACGGAGGTGTTACCCTCGCTGGTTTTCAAGACCAGTGCCTTAAACCACTCGGCCACACTTCCTGAAATCATGACGCACTCGCCGTGACGTTCGTCAAGCCAAGTGATCAAAAAAAGAAATTATAAACCAACATCCATGTGATTGCTAGGTTTCTGGCCTCGAGAAGAGGGCTACCCGTTAGGATAAGTCTCACCATAGCTCTTGTGAGCCTTGCAATTGTTTGAAATAATGCATCAATCCGGGACGGATGGGCGGATTTTCCAAGACCAGCAAATCCGGATAATTAACACCTTGTCTGTTAGAAGAATATGGGAAGCACCATGAAGAATTTAATGCCTATGAAGGGTCTCCTCTTGATTGCTGGTCTGATTATGGCTGGTGTATCGATGGCTGGCGAACCCAGTGCAGATGTTGGCGAAAAGATTTACACCCGCGCCTTTGGACGTGGTTGCGGCACGTGCCATGATGTTCAGCCGAACCCGAATCTGTTTGAAAGTGTTAATAAGTTGAGCAAGGAAGAGCTCACTAAGGTTCTTGTCGAAGGTCGTAATGCAATGCCTAAGGCTATGGATCAGATCATGAACTTAGGCCCAGTGAAGAGCGCTGGGCTGACCCAGGATCAGGCGGTAGACTCACTGATTGCTTACCTTAAGGCTGGTAAGAAGTAATTCTGTCAAACGATCGCGTTGAAACGCCGGGTATATCCCGGCGTTTTGCTTTCTATGTCAGGTGTACCCGCTTCGCAGCTGGCCAACCCTAGATTTGGCCAAAGGTGCACCTTATGCCCCCAATCATCACGCCCGATTCAAGTGCCCTTAAAGCCTTGAGGTGTGATCATCGACGAGGGGCTTTCCTCATGAAAGGGCAACGTGCTGTCATCGTGGCTTTAGTCCTACTCACGGGGTGTGCGTCATCGCCGCAAGCCCTTCGGTATACCGTGGGGTCTCAAAAGCCTACGAGCTACACCACCATTCCAAGGCTCTATAGTCAGGGATTCTCCTCCACGAATGGTGAGGCGGACGATCAAATGGCTCGCCTTCAGCTGGCACTCCTTGATCCACCGAGTACCCTCGAATTGGTTGATCGCGCGGTTTCACATCACAAAAGGGACCTTGAAGAACAGGAAGCCGCACGCTTTTTCACTCCTGATAAAAAGGGAAAAAAACGACATCAGTCATCTCTCCGCGATCGCCAGCTGGCAGGACGTTCGCGGGATCCCTCGTTAGGAGGCAAAGCCACGGGCGAGGCACTGGGCCTTCCTTGCCTTGATGCCTCCAAAGAGGGCGCTCATCATGGATCAAAGAGTATTCTTGAACGCAACGGCTGTAATGCCTTTGTTTATGGCGGGCCTCGGAATAACGCAATAAAACCGGGCAGTTCCCATCATCAAGATGCGTGGGCCGAGGTTCGCGATGGCTTAATCCTTCAACGGGTCCAGCATGAACGTCTTTCAGCGCACCTCAATTACCTTCGTCAAAAACCAGATACCGTCGACTATTTAATGGCGCGGGCAGAGCCCTATCTCCATTATCTGGTGGGTGAATTAAAACAACAGGGATTACCTACGGACCTCATTTTAGTGCCTATGGTAGAAAGCGCCTTTCAGACGACGGCGATGTCGCCCAAAGCAGCCGCTGGTCTTTGGCAATTCATGGCGAGTACCGGTCAACAATATGGTCTTCATCAGGCCCAAGGATATGATGGACGCTATGACACGCATCTAGCAACACAAGCAGCCCTTCGTTATCTTCGCTACCTTAATCGCCTCTTCAATGGCGATTGGCTCCTCACTTTAGCGGCTTATA
The DNA here is from genome assembly GCA_007280285.1 of Methylococcus sp. GTDB lineage: Bacteria > Pseudomonadota > Gammaproteobacteria > Methylococcales > Methylococcaceae > UBA6136. Next base: position 2,607 of record QYQA01000066.1, read on the forward strand.
ACGCCGGTGAAGGGCAGGTACAAAGAGCCGTTCAGGCTAATCGACAGGCGGGTGGAGGCGGCTCCTTTTGGGAGTTGAGTCTTCCACTCGAGACTCAAAATTACGTCGTCAAAATCTTGGTGTTGTCGAAGGTGGTTTCAGATCCTTCAGGCCATGGTTTTAGACCCAGAGTCGCGCCGCCTCATCTTGCATTGGCTCGGGTTGAAACTCGGCCTGAAGTCCATGTCTCTGATTTTATAGCGACAGCCGGTCTTGCCCCTGCGGAGTTCTATAAGTTGAATCCGGCCTTTAGACCCGATGTGAAGCCACCCCAAGAAGCGCATAATTTCCTCATCCCGCTTGAAAAAGCCGAAATCCTGATGGCGGCCAATATGCCTTGGGCGAAGGTTTATGCCCCTCGACGGGTCGTGGTTCAACCGGGTGACACCTTGGCAAACCTTGCTAAACGCCATGGAGTTTCAGAATTTAAGCTCTCAGAGTGGAATGGTCTAAGCCCGAAGAGTAAGCTTAAACCGGGTCAGGAAATTTTAGTACAAGGGGTTTGACGTGCGCGAAGGGTTGCCGCTTATTTCTTTAACATTTAGAGATTAATTTTTCACATGAACCGCTCACACTTTATCGGGAGCTTCCTTTTGGGACTTCTTCTATCGCTCAGCACCTGTTCTGAAGCGGATGAGATTGGCTCCGTCAACTACCGTTTTAAATGGCTTGGTCCGAGTGACAAGATTGTCGTCGAGGCGTTTGACGACCCCCAGGTCAACGGCATCACTTGCTATATTTCAAGGGCAGAAACAGGGGGGATTAAGAGCATGGTCGGTTTGGCTGAAAATGCAGCTAAAGCCTCTCTTTCCTGCCGTCAGATTGGCGTCATCAATACGGGTGCCTTAAAGGATCTCAAGGACCAACAAGAGGTTTTCAGCGCCCGAGCGTCGGCGATTTTCAAGACCACACAAGTAGTCAGGTTTTATGATAAAAAACGCTCGGTTCTGGTGTATTTGACCTATACCGATCGCATTGTCGATGGAAGCCCTGAAAACGCCATCAGTATCGTTCCTGTTAGAGTCCTAGATTAGGACTTTTGGGTCGTCCTCGATAAAGCGGCTTTGAAAATAGCATGTGTACATCCCCCAAGGCTCTTTCTTCAAAGCCGCCCTCACAATATGCAAGGTAAAATTCCCAGAGTCGAATGAATGGCTCTGAATAGCCCATGGCACGGACTTCATCGAGTCGTTCTAAAAACCGCTCGCGCCACAGCCTTAAGGTGTTGGCATAATGACGACCCATGTCATCAAGTTGAATTAATTGCAGATCTGAAGTCCTGGTTTGAGCGTCCAGTAAGGGGCCGATGGCTGGAATGCAACTCCCTGGGAAGATATAACGCTTGATGAAGTCGACGTCATCCCGCGCTCTAAGGTACTCCCGGTCATTGATGGTGATCGCCTGTAACAGCATGAGCCCATCAGGGTTCAACAGTTTGCTGCATTGATCAAAGAAGGTTCCAAAGTATTGATGGCCAACCGCCTCAATCATCTCAATGGACACGAGCTTATCGAAGGTCCCCTCAAGTTTTCTATAATCTTGCTTCAATAGTGTGATTCGGTCTTCTAATCCAGATTCATGGATCCTATTTTTTGCCCACTCAAACTGATTCTCTGAAATAGTGGTGGTGGTCACGTGGCAGCCATAATGGGTGGCGGCATAAAGGGCAAATCCACCCCAGCCCGTCCCAATTTCAATCACCCGATCCTGAGGCTTAAGATCGAGCCGGTCGCAGATTCTTTTGAGCTTGGCTAGTGACGCCTCTTTCAGCGACAACGTTGGAGGTTCAAACAGCGCACAGGAATACATCATCGTTTCATCCAGAAACAGCTTAAAGAAGTCATTCCCAAGATCGTAGTGTGCAGCAATATTCCGTTGGCTTCCTTCTTCGCTATTGCGATTGAGGGTATGCACTAAGCGGCGGAATGGGGCTAGAGCATGAGTCCAGCCTCCATCAATACCTTCTAACACCTGACGGTTCCGGATCATGATGCGGATCAGGTTCACCAGGTGATCAGAGGTCCAATGTCCAGCCATATAGCTCTCTGCAGCGCCGAGACTGCCACCAAAGGTGGTCGCGCCATAAAACCCTGGATGATGGACGGTCAACGTGGTCGTAGCCTCAAAGCTCTGATCACGAGCGCCGTAACGATGAGTAACACCATCTTTTAAGATGATTTCTCCAAATTGAATTTTTTCAAGCTGCTGCCGCAAAATGGGTGCGCCCCAATGATTGATAAGGCCTGGATGGCGCACCTTTGAAAAACTGTCGTGATCAAGGGCAATCGTCGTTTTCATGGCGGATGTTGTTCAGAGGATGTTCCTGGATGCGGATGGACGGGAATCCCTTTTCGCTTTAGGTGAAAAGCTTCGAGATAAATACCGGAGATGACTTTGAGCGTCATGAAGGGATAGGTCAAAAGTATCTTTGCAAGGCTCTTAGAATCAATTTCTTCTCGTTTGAGCCGCAAGCTCGCATCAAATTGTTTGCTATTTTCTTGGTCGAGGCGCATGTGGACATGGAGATCAGCAGCGGGCTGTGAGAAGCGCCAGTCATAATCCATGTCCATGGGAAAAAAAGGAGAGACATGGAAGTCCTTCTGAAAGCGATAGCGATGCATGCTGCCCATAGGTTCATCAAGATCACGGGACAAAATATAAGGATGGCGCTCTTTCCAAGGGGTATTGGTGATTTCGGCGACAATCGTTTCTACCTTTGACCCACTCGGGTCATAACAGTAATAAAAACTGACCGGGTTGAAGATAAACCCAAAATACCGAAGCTGCGTGAGCAATGCAATGCGGCCAAGAGGCCGGTAGCCTGCGTGCTGTTCTACAAGATCCCGGATGGCAAGATCGAGGGATATCTCAGGATCACCCAAGTAGTCCGAGCGCTTAAACCAGGCTAAATTTGGACGATGGAGAGACCACAGGGTCGAGGTGTTAAAAACAGCATCAAGCTCCTCAAGATCAAGCAGCATCATGAAGAGATGGTAGTTAAAATCATGCGGATGCGGTTTAAACCGCCGATGTCGTATGCTGCCTCGGTAGATGCCGCTGTGCATATTATGGGGTTAGCGCATTGATTTTTTCGACGACTCGGAGCCCACTCTTAACGCCATCCTCATGAAAACCATAACCCCAGTAGGCGCCCGCATAGAACGTTCTTTGGAAGCTGATATCGTCATGACGCCGCTGCGCATCAATGCCGGCCGGGGTAAACACCGGATGGTGATAGGTTAAACGCTTGATGATTTTCTGAGGGTCGATGTGCGCGGTATGGTTCAAGCTCACACAAAAGGTCTCTTCGGCATCAAGCCGCTGCAGAATGTTCATGTTGTAAGTCACCGCCACCCGTTCCGAGGCTTCCATGGGGATGTGGTAATTCCAAGCAGCCCAAGCTTTTTTTGACTTGGGTAAGACACGGGTATCGGTATGGAGGATCACCTCATTCTCTTGATAGGGAATGGCGCCTAATAGTTCGCGCTCCAAAGGCGTTGGATCACTCAACATGGCCAATGCCTGGTCGCTATGGCAGGCGATGACCACGCAGTCAAAAGGCTCAGCTGCCGCCATGGCAGTGGTGATAAGGACCTTATTTTCCTCGCGACGGATCGATTCAACAGGGGTATCGAGCCTGATGGCTTCGTTAAAGTGTTCGATCAATGGTGTCACGTAGTTCTTTGATCCCCCTTGAATGACCCGCCAGGTTGGCCTTTCACTGACGCTCAACATCCCGTGATTTAAAAAAAATTGGATGAAGTTTTTCGCAGGAAAATCGAGCATCCCGCCAGGGGCTTGTGACCATATGGCAGAACCCATTGGGAGGATATAGTGATCCCTAAAAGGCTGACTGTAGCCCTCACGGTCAAGGTAGCTTCCAAGGGTCAAACAGGTATTTCCTTCAAGAAGAAATTTAGGCGACTCCCGATTAAAGCGGAAGATGTCAAAGAGCATCACGTAAAAACGCGGCGACACCAGGTTACGGCGTTGAGTGAAGAGCGCGTCAAGACTGGTGCCATTGTATTCAAGCCCGGTCCTCTCGCAGCGGACACTGAAGCTCATGGTGCTTTCAATGGAGGCGACCTTCAGCTCCTCCATGAGCGCAATGAAATTCGGATAGGTCCAATCATTGAAAACGATGAAGCCAGTATCGATGGCGTATTCACCACTTGGTGAGGTCACCTGATGCGTGTGGGTGTGTCCACCTACATGATCACCGGCTTCAAAAACAGTGATCTCATGGTGAGGCGCCAGGCGATAGGCCGCGACCAATCCTGAAATACCCGAACCGATGATAGCGATCTTCATGGTTCGATGCTGCTGTGGTCTTCGGGGTTTTCAATGGAGGTTCGACGACGCTCACGAAGGCCTTCAGGCAGTCCCTTTAACTCCCAGACGAGGCCCAATGTTTCCATCAATTTAAGAAGGTAATAGGTCGGGTCGACTTCCCACCAGAAAAACCCCTGACGCGCAGCGGCAGGGTAGTGATGGTGGTTGTTGTGCCACCCTTCACCGAGCGTAAAGAAGGCAAGGACCGCATTATTTCGGCTAGCATCACGCGTTGAATAACGCCTTTGACCCCAGACATGGGCTAAAGAATTGACCGTAAAAGTGGCATGGTAAAGCGCCAAAGTTGAAATCACGAATCCCCAGACGAGCATTTGTGGGCCATTCGTTCCTAAGTCGGGTCGGCCTATGGAGAGCCAGACGCCAAGTCCATAAAGACTCACGGCGAGGAGGGCAGGAACGACCGTGTCAAAGCGGTCAAGAAATCGAAGTTCTGGATACCGCAACCAGTCCTTGACGAGCTCACTGCGGGCATTGAAGTTGATTCTGCAGAGAAACCACCCGACATGACTCCAGAAAAATCCATGCTGTACCGGTGAATGTGCATCGTCGATCTCATCGGCATGGACGTGATGATGACGATGATGAGAGGACCACCAGATCGGGCCGCGCTGCACCGCGGAAGCACCGACCATCGCGAAAAAAAACTGGACGAGCCGTGAAGTTCTAAAGGCTTTGTGGGAGAAATAACGATGATAAAAACCAGTGATAGCGAACATGCGGAGGGCATAGAGCCCGATGGCGATGAGCACGGCAACGGGGCTTGTGCCCACCCAGAATACAGCCACGGCAGCCACATGCATTAAAATAAAGGGGACGCTGCGAGGCCAATCGATCTGGCGGTTATGCTCATCGTTCAGAGGTTCCGTCGATTCATTATCGAACCAGCGACTGATAGCGATCAACAGGCGCCGGGTCGATGAGGGCGATTTAAGAGTCTGCGTCATCGCTCCTGTCCTTTAGTCTGTGGCCACACTTGGGGCACTTTTTGGAGTACCTGGATGTCGTAACCTTCTTTTTGAAGACGTTGGGTCAGGCGTTGATAATGGTCCTCTGGAATCGTCGGTGTCCGCGCCATGATCCACACATAATCTCGGGCTTCACGGCCGATGATCGTTTCTTGGTAGTCCGGCGACAGATAGACAATCCGGTAATCCGATTTAAATGGCCACATAAACTGCATGCCCCAAATCGCATGATCCAACGGATCCTCGACATATCCTTTTGGCTCATAGCGCTTGAGAGGCCCCGTGGGCTGATCTTGGTGAAAGGTGAAGGTCGTTAAGATGGCGCCATCTTTATCCAGTCGATAAGACTCCACAGCGTTGGTCGACCCCTTCTCAATCCATGTGGGTATATGAGCAATCACGTACCAATCCCCCATGAAACGGGGGATATCCACCTGCTTAGCAAGCCCCAGAGGCGGCTTGACAGGCGATGCGCAGGCTAAGAGTAAAGTCATCATCAAAAGAAGTGAGGCGCCTCTCGTTTTCATGGGTTTTTGAGTCCTTCTAGGCGATATTTGAGGATATGGCCCCCCTCAAGTCGAGAATCAAGGGCGATCCAATCGCCGTTGTCGGCGTACCAGAGTTCCATATCGAATTGACGGGTCTTTAGATGGTATCGATTGGCCGTCGTTTTATTTCCCTTCACTTCAACACGATCGCGTCCTTTTGGCGTGATTTCCACATCCACATACTCGCCAGTCTGCGGATTCAAAAGACGAGACTGCTTCAGCATGTCAGGGTTCCAGTAGGCAAAGGTCATGATGCACGAGGGCAGCATTTCTTGGACAAGTTCTCGTTTAAGAAGGAATCCAGTGCCGTTGGTTTTTCCTTCAACCACGGAGTCTGTCCCATTATCCTGAGTGGATGCCTTTAACGAGGTCAGGCAGTTGTCTTCCCAGGTCTCATTCGCTTGATGTTGATAGCGATAGGCATTGATCATCAGAAATTTGACACTAAAGGCAGCCTCACTATGGACACTCTTTTCCGCCTTTGAGCTCTCGACCCGAAAGACGTGCTGTCCAACAGGGTCTCCATCCAGAAAGACCGTAAAATCAAAGATCTGTTGCTGAGACGTTGAGGATGCTATCGCCGCGACCGACCCTAAAAAGCAAAGACCCAGGGCTGCGATCAGCCGTGCCATGTTTTTTTTCATAACTTTTGCCGCGGCCGTCTTGGTATGAAAGAACTGGTGGATTCGATATAGGCTAAATAATCAGGGCGCCGCGCTTTAAGGTCATTTTCAAGTAACGGGACACCTGAAAACTTCACCAACAGCCATGTCATCAGAGCCGGTGACAGGATCATCCAGTAAGGAGCCCCTGCAGCGAGCGCCATGATCCAAAAACCCCACCACAGTAAGGCCTCACCGAAATAGTTGGGGTGCCGGCTATAGCGCCATAGTCCTTGATTAAGCACCCCACCTCCTGGATGGTGAGACTTAAAACGCATCAGCTGATAATCAGCAATGGTTTCGAATAAGAGGCCGGTGACAAAAAATCCCATCCCGATGACATCAAGCGGGTTAAGAGGTCCTTGAGACAACATCACTGGAAGAATCGGAAGGGCGATGATGAAAGCCAGAACAGATTGAAATATGAAGATGATGCCGAGGCTTTTAAGCCAAAACATCGGCTCATAGTGTTGCCGAATCGTCTGGTAGCGCCGGTCTTCTGGATGGCCCCAGTTTCGAACCGTCAGATGGAGGGATAATCGAATAGCCCAGATACCGACCAGCACCAAAGCCGGAAAGGCTCTTGGAGCCCTCGCTGTATCATCAGCAAACCACAATAATAAAAGAGCAGAAAAAATAAAGAGGGACCACACACTATCAACGATACTGACATCCTTCTTGATCACGCTGATCAGCCAAGTGACCGTGGCCATGCCAATGAGAAGGCCGAGGACTGTGAAGGCCAGGGTCCAATCCATCATGATCTTTCTCCCTCATGCTGTGTTGAATCATTAAGATCATAGCGTTTAGCAAGAACAAAGAGGACCGGCATGATGACTGCCCAGCCAACGCCAATGATCACTAAGCTGACTATGGGGTCGGAAAGCGTCAATCCACCCATATGCATGCCGCCGAACCAGGCCAGTGGTCCCCCTACCATACCTAAAAGCGCACTGAGCCAAAGATGATTTTTTAGCCAGCGAAGTGACTGATTGAAGGTCGTTGCAAAGGCGAGCCACAAGGTAAGGATCCAAATGGGGACGGATTCTGGATCCGCTGATTCATAGTGAACCCATTGCTGATGCGTGAGGATGCTTTCCCAGGCGGCGCCGATCACACCGGTCATAAAGACCAGTTTGAGTTCGCTCAGCGGCTGCTTAGATACCCTTAAGTGCCAGCCAACCACCAACAAGCTCACTATGACACCCAGAAAAGGCCGGCCATTGGCGGCCCCCAAAATGGAAGCGAACCAGGCCGCTTGATAGAGCATGAAGTTGACGAGGGCGCTCATGTCAAGGCGTTAGCTGCTGGTTGTGCCTTTTTGAAAGAGATAGTGCCCAACGGGCCATTGTTCTCCGTTCTTATAGCCAAAAAGCTCCGCACAGGCCATAAAAAATACACGCCAACGACTCCACCAGGCTTGCGTCTCGGAAGCCCCATAGGTTGCTTCCAAAATAGGCCACAATTGATCCCGATGACGATCCATATTGGAGAGCCAGGCATTGGCTGTTTTTTCATAGTGGCGCCCGTTCCACTGCCAGCGATCAACCAACTTTAGAGGTGACTCAAAGGCGATGGCGAGATCGTAGGAGGGCATCATTCCGCCTGAAAAGAAATAAGACCCCATCCAGTCCGAGTCATCTTGCACGGTGAAAAAGTAGGGGAGTTCACGGTGACAAAAAACATGCATAAAAAAATGCCCTTGAGGATTGAGCCAGCCCGCTATTTTCTTGAAAAGGAGCGGCCAATTGCGCATGTGTTCAAACATTTCGACAGAGACAATGCGGTCAAAAGTCTCTTCCGTTTCAAAAGTATTCATGTCGACGGTGCGGATCTCGAGATGCTTTAGACCTTCAGCTTGCGCCCGCTCGAGAATGCTTTCCCGTTGGCTGCTCGAGTTTGATATCCCAACAATGCGGCTGTTGGGGAAGCGCCGCGCCATATAAAGGCTTAAGGAACCCCAACCACAACCCAGTTCAAGGATGCTCTGGCCATCAGATATTCGAGCGTGACGAAGGGTCTCATCGAGAGCGCACACCTCCGCCTGATCAAGGTCGGTTACGCCCTCTGACCACAAGCACCCACTGTATTTCCGGTGACGGCCGAGCACCAGTTCAAAAAATTGTGGAGGAATGGCGTAATGCTGCTCGTTAGCCTTTTCAGGGACCAGCGCGATAGGGCTCGACTTGAGTTCGTTGATAAACGATTCAAGGTATTGATCACGCGCTTTGGTGTTTTTGAGGGGCAACGTATCGAGTCGTTGCTGGGCCAAACGACGAATGCCATATCGAATGACCGGGTCAGGTAAGAGACCCCGTTCAGTCCATTCAATCAGCTTTTGGGTGATGGTCATGAGGTCACAAATCTCCATCGGTCAAAGTGTTATCGTTGAGGGCCACGGATGTGTGCCTATGCACATTATCATAGGTGAGTAACTATGAAAGCGGCGGCAAAAAACCCAACGCGTTATTTTTTTATATGACGTACTAAAGTGGGCAAAGGTTCACTCATATGACCCGTCATGGTGCGTCTTCAAAAAGGGCAGGCTTTCAAAGACCCTATGCTGCATCGAAACCAGTTCATGGCACTTTATTTGCTTGAGCCCCAATCATGATGAAAAATACGACGCCTTTCTATAATGAAATGACGGATCTCTCGGGTGATATCCGCCCCATTTATCAGCGCTATGCGGACTGGCTGAGAGTCAATGATTCAGCAACCCTCGAGCGGAAGGGCCGCGAGGCTGAACTGTTGTTTCGGCGTCTGGGTATTACCTTTGCTGTCTATGGGGAGGCGGATGGCACTGAACGGCTCATCCCCTTTGATGTGGTGCCAAGAATTTTCGGTGGCACTGAATGGCGGCGTTTGGAAACCGGAATCAAACAGCGCGTTAAAGCATTGAATGCATTCCTTCATGACATCTATCACGATCAGGAGATATTGAAGGCCGGTGTGATCGAACGGGAACAGGTTCTCGGTAATGCTATGTATTGCAAAGAGATGCAAGGTGTCGATCTCCCGAACCATGTCTATGCCCACATCGCAGGGATCGATATCGTCCGCGTGGCTGAAAATGACTTTTACGTCCTAGAAGATAACCTCAGGACGCCTTCTGGGGTGTCCTATATGCTCGAAAATCGCAGAACGATGATGCGGTTGTTTCCAGAGCTTTTCGCCCAGCATCAGGTCGAGCCGGTGGAGCATTACCCCCTCATGCTGTTGGATACTTTGAGGGAATCGGCGCCACTGGGGATTGATGATCCTGTGATTGTCGTATTAACGCCTGGGGCTTACAACAGCGCCTATTTTGAACATGCCTTCATCGCGAGTCAGATGGGGGTTGAATTGGTGGAGGGACAAGATCTTTTTGTCCAAGACCAGCGGGTGTATATGCATACCACCGAGGGTCCACAGCAGGTCCATGTCATCTATCGGCGTGTCGATGATGATTTTATTGACCCTCGCGCCTTCCGCTCTGATTCCATGCTCGGCGTTCCTGGTCTGATCGGGGCTTACAGGGCAGGTCATGTCAGCCTAGCCAATGGCATCGGTGCTGGCGTTGCCGACGATAAATCAACGTATCTTTTTGTTCCGGACATGATTCGGTTTTATCTGGGTGAAACACCCATTCTTCAAAATGTGCCTACCTATCGTCTGGGGCTTAAGGATGACTTAGCTTATGTCCTTGAACATCTTGATGAGTTGGTTGTTAAGGAAGTGCAGGGTTCTGGGGGATACGGTATGTTAGTGGGCCCAACAAGTACCCAGACTGAGATTGCTCATTATCGCGAGCGGATCCTTCTCGACCCCCATAATTTCATTGCCCAGCCGACCCTGGCCCTGTCAGCGTGTCCCACCCTCGTTGATCAAGGCGTAGCGCCTCGACACGTTGATTTAAGGCCCTTTGTCCTTTCCGGCAAAGAAATCCGTATGGTTGCTGGGGGGTTGACCCGGGTGGCCCTCAAAGAGTCTTCCCTGATCGTCAATTCTTCGCAGGGTGGTGGAACGAAAGATACCTGGGTATTGGAGGATTAGGTCATGCTCTCAAGAACGGCAGAAAATCTCTATTGGATGGCTCGGCATATTGAACGGGCTGAAAATACGGCACGTATTTTAGATGTGGCGCATCGATCGGCATTGTTGCCCCTTGATATCGAAGCCACTGAGGCGTACCTCTGGTATGCCCCACTGAATATCACAGGCTGTGCGGAAGCCTATGAATCACGTTACGGACTTGCAAGGAACGATGCGGTCACCCACTTCATGACGTTCGACGCTGAAAATCCATGCAGCATTTACTGCTGTTTGAAGGCAGCTCGTGAGAATGCACGGGCGGTTCGCGGTGCCATCACCCAGGAGATGTGGGAAGTGATCAATGCGACATGGCTTGAGGTGACCCGTCGCTCACAAGATACCACCGGAGACGGCAATGCAGATTTCTTTGATTGGGTGAAGGACCGCTCACATCTTTTTAGAGGCGTGACCCTCGGCACCATTCTCAAGGACATTACTTTGAGCTTCATTCGCCTAGGTACTTTTCTCGAGCGCGCAGACAATACGGCGCGAATTCTTGACGTGAAATACCATATCTTGTTGCCCTCTGTGACTGATATCGGCGGTGCGGCTGATTACTATCAATGGGGTTCTTTACTGAAGTCGGTGAGCGCCTTTGAGGCCTACCGAAAAATTTACCGCGATGTGATTACACCTTCAAAGGTAGCCGAGTTGCTCATCCTCAGGGATGATATGCCTCGATCCCTTCATGCCTGTCTCAACGAAGTTGAGGCGGCATTGAGTCAGATCAATGGCGGCTCTGGCCATGAGGCCCGGCGATTAGCCGGGGAATCACATGCAACCCTTCATTTTGGGCGTATCGACGATGTGCTGCTGCAAGGTCTCCATCAGTACCTGACCTGCTTCCTCGATACCACGGCTCAACTAGGGCGTGAAATTGGCCAGGCTTATCTTTCCCGCAACCATCTTGGGAGGTTTTCTTCCATGTCCAAGGTGGCCTGAGATTGCCAGGATTTTTTCTCATGACCTATTGTGTTGCTATCAAGCTCAAATCAGGGCTTGTTTTTGCCTCCGACTCCAGAACCAATGCAGGCGTTGATCAGGTTTCATGTTTTCGCAAAATGCGTTCGTTTATCGACCCTGGGAACAGAGTCATTGTGACCTTATGTTCTGGCAATCTGTCGATCACGCAGAACGCCTTGAATCTCATGGAGCTTCAAGGGCGGCATAGCGATCGCCGCAACATTTGGAATGTTGAATCAATGTTCGATGTGGCTCAGTTGCTGGGTGAATCTTTAAGGCAAGTACGTGAGACCGATGGGGCCTTTTTGGCCCAGAGCAATGTCGATTCAGGGGCTAACTTTCTCGTGGGTGGACAGGTGGGTAATGAACGAATACGCCTCTTTTTGGTTTATGCCGAGGGTAATTTCATCGAAGCAGGTGAAGAGACGCCTTTTTTTCAAATTGGCGAAACAAAATACGGCAAACCGATTCTCGATCGGGTCATTACTCCCACCACGCCCATCGCTGAAGCCATCAAATGCGTGATGGTTTCTTTTGATTCCACCATGCGCAGCAATCTTTCAGTGGGATTGCCGATAGACCTTGCCTGTTACGAATCGGGAAGTCTCAAATTGGGATTTGAGCACCATATCACGGCGCAAGATCCTTATTTTTCTCAAATTAGTCGCCATTGGGGAGAAGGCCTTAGAGGCTTGTTTGCCTCCCTGCCAGCCCCTGATTGGCTTAATCCATCGACCAGCCAACCAGGATCCTAGCGGCCCATGACCATTCGGGTAGCCCTTCATCACCAGTCACGCTATCGTTTTGATCGGCTCGTTAAGGCATCTCCCCATGAGATTCGCCTCCGGCCTGCCGTCCATTCAAGGACCCCGGTCCATGGATACTCTCTGAAGGTTTTTCCAGAGCAGCATTTCATCCATTGGCAACAGGATGCTTATGGCAATTTCGTGGCGCGCATCACTTTTCCAGAGCCTACCCGAGAGATCGAAATTACGGTCGATCTGATCGCTGACATGACCGTCATCAATCCCTTCGATTATTTTATTGAGGATTGGGCGACTCATTACCCGTTTCAGTATCAAGACCAGCAGATACGTGATCTCACCCCTTTTCTCGAAAAAGGCCCGGCGACGCCTTTATTTGAAGCCTATCTCAACGCCTTTCTTGAAGCACTCCCCAAGGACCTCACGACAACGGATCTATTGGTTTTTCTAAGTCAACGCTTTCATCAGGATATTGGCTATCAGATCCGACTTGAATCGGGTGTCCAGACACCCGAAGAAACGCTCACCCTCCAAAGTGGTTCCTGTCGGGACAGTGCTTGGCTGATGGTCCAGGTCTTGCGCCATCTTGGCATCGCGGCCCGCTTTGTTTCAGGTTATCTCATTCAACTGGTGCCTGATATTCAATCGACGCCTGAGGCGTTTGATGCGGACTTCACCGATCTTCATGCATGGTGTGAAGCCTATATTCCAGGGGCTGGCTGGGTCGGTATGGATGCGACCTCAGGACTTTTTGCTGGTGAAGGCCATATTCCTCTTGCAGTGTCTGCCCAGCCGACAGCTGCAGCGCCAGTGATGGGCATGACCACGCCCTGTGAGGCGTTGCTTGACGTCGTCATGACCGTCAGTCGGATCCATGAAGACCCAAGAGTCACCAAACCTTACAAGTCTGAAGAATGGGCGTCCATTATGGCCTTGGGCGCCACGGTTGATGAGGTTTTGAAGGCAGCAGATGTTCGCTTAACCCAAGGCGGTGAGCCGACCTTCATTGCCCGCGACCCCGGCGATAAGGCCGAGTGGCATACCGGTGCCTTGGGGGAAGAAAAGTGGGATCTCGCCCTTCGTTTGTTTCGCCGATTAAAGGATCAATTCGGTCAGGGGGGGGTGATACAGTTTGGTCAGGGAAAATGGTATCCAGGAGAACCCTTACCCCGTTGGGCGATGAACCTCTTCTGGCGGACCGATGGCCTCCCCCTGTGGCGTCATCCTTCTTTACTGGATCCAGCGCCTCATGAAACCCTCGATCTTGGGGTGATTGAAGAATTTGGTCAGAGACTCTGTGAGAGGCTCGGACTCTCTAAAGGTTATCTCATACCGGCTTATGAAGATCCTTGGATGGCGCTTGATCATGAAAGTAAGCTCCCCGTCAATGTGGAGGCTGACACCACGGATCTTAAGGATTCGGCCCACCGGCAGACGCTTGCTAAGCAATTGCGTCAAGGAGTTTGGAGTCTCGTTGGATATGTTTTACCCCTTAAATCAGAGCAGAAGGAGGGTCATCCTTGCTTTTGGCGTTCAAGTCGGTGGCCACTTCGCCATGAACAGCTCTTTCTCTTAGGCGGCGATTCCCCCATGGGTCTTCGTCTGCCGCTGGATCGGCTTCCCTGGGTTGCTCCCGAAGATTTTGAGCCCCACATCTTAGTGGATCCCTTCATGCCGCGTGGGCCCTTGGCGCCGCACTTAAAGTCGACAGCGGACATCGCCGTGCCGCGGTCTGATGAGCGCCCTAAAGATATTATCCATACAGCACTCACCTTAGAAATTCGCAAAGGACGTGTCCATCTCTTCCTGCCGCCCCTCGAGCGTCTTGAGGACTTCGTTGACTTGATGGGGCACATTGAGGCGATTGCCGTCACCATGGATCTAGGATTACGTCTTGAGGGCTATGCGCCCCCGAGAGATCCAAGGTTGACCTCACTCTCGGTCACGCCAGATCCTGGGGTGATCGAGGTTAATGTTCATCCTTCCTCTGATTGGGGTCAGCTTGTAGCCCTCACGCAAACACTCGATGAAGAGGCCCGCGCGGTGGGCCTTGCTACAGAAAAATTCAATCTTGATGGCCGCCACACCGGAACCGGCGGAGGCAATCACATCACCCTTGGAGCGCATGAAGCGATTGACAGTCCGTTTCTCAGGCGCCCTGATGTGCTGGTCAGCCTTCTCACCTATTGGCAGCAGCATCCCGCACTGTCCTACCTATTTTCAGGGGCCTTTATTGGCCCCTCGAGTCAGGCCCCTCGAGTTGATGAAGCTCGAAATGATCACCTCTATGAACTAGACATTGCTTTTAGCGAAATCGCACGATCGATAAAGCCGGGTGAAGAATCATCTCAGCCTTGGCTGGTGGATCGGCTGCTCCGTCATCTCCTGACCGATATGACAGGTAACACGCACCGCTCAGAATTTTGTATTGATAAACTCTATTCTCCTGATTCTCCTACCGGCCGCTTAGGTATTCTTGAACTTCGAGCCTTTGAGATGGCCCCCCATTATCAAATGAACCTCCTTCAGGCGCTGCTTCTCCGCGCTCTGGTGGCTAGATTCTGGACCATGCCATATCGAGGGCCCTTGGTGGCCTGGGGAACACAGCTCCATGACAAATTTATGTTGCCCTCCTTCATCGAGAGGGATATCGCTGAAGTGGTTCGCGATCTAGGCCAAGGGGGATTCCCTTTCGAGATGGAGTGGTTTCAGCCATTTCTGGCTTTTCGATGTCCCAGTTATGGCGAAGTGGTCCACGATGGAATTTCACTCTCTCTGCGGCAGGCCATCGAACCTTGGCATGTGCTCGGCGAGGAGGTCGCGGCAGGTGCCACAGCGCGCTATGTCGATTCCTCCGTGGAACGCATTGAAGTCAGGGTTCGCGGCTTAACAGAAACGCGCCATCAAGTGATCTGTAATGGCAGAGTGCTCCCGCTTCATCCCACAGGTGTCCCAGGCGAATTTATAGCAGGCATTCGTTTTAAGGCGTGGGCTCCCCCTTCCGGACTCCATCCAACCATGGGCGTTCAATCGCCGCTCATATTTGATCTCTACGATCGCTGGAATCAGCGCTCCTTAGGGGGCTGCACCTACCATGTCAGTCATCCAGGCGGGCGTAATTTCAAAGCGTACCCAGTCAATGCCCAGGAGGCTGAATCCAGACGGCGCGCGAGATTTTGGGGGCATGGTCACACGCCCGGTCCTATGACGATTAGCCAGGAACCTTTAAATCCTCATTTTCCAATGACGTTGGACCTTCGTTGGACCCCCTATTAGGAGTGATAAAGACATGCTTGAGTCCAATTCAATGCCTCGTTTTGGCGATAAAAAAAACTCAGAGTTCTTTGAAGAATACCTCTCCCGTCTTCTAGACGAGCGTGATCGAACGGGATTAACGGATATGCTGGGTGAAATTGAAGCCTTGCTGATCGGTGTTGAGCCAGGAAATGCCGTTGAATATATCGCCGAGCTTGCGCTGATGACGCCTTATCATTATCTGGTCACTCTGGAAAGTGAAAAACATCAGACGCACGTCTTAAGAATTGATATGGCATCGCCGGATATCCTCCTTCGAGAACCCCGCCAGATGGCCTATAGCGATATCTTCACCAGCCTCAATGATCTTTATCCGGTTGGTGCAAAACGCCCTCACAGCCGTTATCTCGGTGAAATTCTGCACTGTGATGATCGCCATCAGGTCGTGGCCCTCCAACAACAACGAGAATTCCGTTTTTTCTCAGTAGGCCAGCTGGCTGATCTTGATTTACCGCTCAATGTCAGCATCTCGAAACCTTCACCGTATACCCAGAATGTCTTGGGCTATATGGACCGGCCAGAGGATTCGATCAGGGTTTATCACCATGGCCGGTCTGAGATCTTCGCTAAAGCGCAAGCGGCTAATGATCGCGGCAAGGAGATGCAGGAGCGATTGGGTATTAGTGAACTCATCGGCCCCATCGATCATCTGGCGACTCGTGTCTACAGTCAAAACCGGGAACCGGCCATTCTTGAATACCTGGCTTTATCGAGCTACTACTACTGGGGTAGCTACGATATTGTGCCTCAAAATTCATCGACGAATGTTACTAAAAATCTCCGCGGTTGGCCTGAATCGAGGAGCCCTGCGAAGGTTTTCACCGCTAATAACCATCCTTATTGCGTCAATCATCTTGACCGGCTTCCAAGTCCTACGGAAACCTTTGTCAGAAACTACGGGCCACGACTTCACCACATGGCCGTCGAAGTGAAAGATGGGCAGCGTGATGGACGCGAGTATATCGATATTGTCGTCGATGCCATCTCAGGTCAAGGCAAAGGCTTTCTCCTTGAAACCATTGGCTCTAGAAAAGAGGGCCTGAAGCAGATCTTCTCATCAGCTTCTGATTTCTCCTCCCTGATCATCGAATATGTCCAACGATTTGGTGATTTTGAAGGCTTCTTTACCCGCGACAACGTCGCCAAGTTGACGTTTGCTGCTGGCCAAGAAGAGGGGGTCAAGGAAGAGTTGGACTTGAATTCAACGTCTTAGAATTTGAGGGGGTATAATGCCCCGCCATGGACTGTTCTGATCTCCTCGAACCTGTCATTGCGATTGCCAAGGCGGCTGCTAAGGCTGTTTTGGAGGTGTATTCAGAAGATTTCGAGGTCACCGAAAAATCGGATCACTCGCCCTTAACGCGGGCAGATCTTCAGTCACATCATTTGATTGTGAAAGGCCTCCAGGGTCTTTCTCCTCACTACCCCATTCTTTCTGAAGAAGCCGCTGATATTCCCTACGAGGTTCGTTCCACGTGGTCGACTTATTGGCTGGTAGATCCCCTTGATGGCACCAAAGAATTCATCAAACGCAATGGTGAATTTACCGTCAACATTGCACTCATTCATCACCACCAACCCCTCCTTGGGGTTGTTTTAGCGCCGGTTCCTGAACGGCTCTATTTTGCAGCGATGGGGCAGGGGGCCTATCGATCGGTGGCTGGTCAGCCGCCCGTTCGACTTCAGGTGGGTGGCACCGAAGAGGGGCCATGGCGACTCATCGGCAGTCGTTCCCATGGTTCGAACGAATGGGATCGTTTTCTTGAAACGGTGGGTTCTTATGTGCTCGACACAGTAGGCAGCTCATTAAAGTTCTGTCGAATTGCCGAGGCGAGTGCCGATCTTTATCCCCGCTTTGGACCCACTTCTGAGTGGGATACCGCCGCCGCGCATGCGATCGTTCTTGAGGCTGGAGGCACCGTCTGTGATCTTCAAGGTGTTGAGCTCCTTTACAACATGAAACCGTCTCTTTTAAATCCATTCTTCCTCGTCCATGCCAAGGGGGATCAACGCTGGCTTCCTCTCGCTCAAAGCATTCTTCCACATCCTTTATGAAAATTATTATCCTAGGCGCCGGACAGGTTGGTGTGAGCCTCCTTGCAAGTCTATCGAGTGAAAAAAATGATATCGTCATGGTCGATATGCGAGGTGACCTCTTAGATACCCTCCAGGACCGTTTTGACATTCGGACGGTACAGGGTAATGCGGCCCATCCGACCGTGCTGCAGCATGCAGGGGCGCATGAGGCCGATCTTTTGATTGCCGCCACCAGTGATGACGAAACCAACATGCTGGCCTGCCAGATGGCCGACCTTCTGTTCAAAGTCCCTAAGAAAATTGCGCGGGTGAGGGCGATTGAGTACTTCATGTTTCCAGGGCTTTTCTCCCCTGAAACGATACCGATTGACTACGTCATCAGCCCCGAACAGATCATCACCCAGTTTATTCAGCGCCTCCTTGAGTATCCAGGCGCCAATCAGGTGCATGATTTTGCGGAGGGGAAGGTACGGATGGCTTCTGTGAAAGCGCTTCGTGGCGGGCTCATTGTGGGTCGGGAAGTCCGCGAACTGCAGCAACACATTCCAAACTTTCATGTCCGTATCGCCGCTATTTTTCGCAATGGTCAACCTATTGTGCCGAATGGAAACACCATCATCAATCATGATGACGAAGTCTTTTTTTTAGCCTCCAGTGAAGAAATTAAAGGCGTTATGGCCGAGCTTCGAAAAACTGAACGCCCTTATAAAAAACTCATCTTTGCTGGTGGCGGTCATCTCGGTAAAAGGGTTGCACTCGCGCTTGAACATGACTATCAAGTCAAAGTGATTGAGCGAAATCCACTACGTGCTAAAAAAATTGCAGGGCAACTTGATAAGGCCACGGTCCTGGTGGGCGATGCCTCTGATAAAGAGTTGCTCCTCAGTGAGAACGTTGATTCGGTGGATGTCTTTTGCGCCATCACCAACAATGATGAAGTGAACATCCTTTCTGCGATGCTGGCCAAACGCCTAGGAGCACGCCGGGCCATCTGTCTGGTGAATAACGACGCTTATTCTGATATTGTCGATACCTCCCATGTCGATCTCGTTATTTCGCCACAACAAGCGACGATCAGCGCACTCTTACGCTACATCAGGCGGGGTGATATTGCCCAAGTTCATTCTTTGCGGCATGGATCCTCCGAGGCGATTGAAGTGATCGCGCATGGATCAGCGGAAGATTCTAAGGTGATTGGCGTCCCCTTAAAAGAGATCGAAATGCCTGAAGGCGTGGTCATGGGCGCTTTGGTTCGTGATGATGAGGTTCTTCATATCCACCATGACACCGTCATTGAAGATGGCGATCATGTCATCATGTTTGTTTTGGATAAGAAGCTCATTCCCGCGGTTGAACGTTTGTTCCAATCGGGCTTTAGCAACTAAGCCTTCCCCCTATGTCTACCATCCAACGACTGCTCCCACAAGACGTATTCAAAGCCATCGAAGATTCCTCTGATGCGCTCCTGATTGATGTCAGAGATCCGGTTGAATTTCGTTTCGTCGGGCACCCGATCGGTGCCATCAACGTTCCCTGGGCATTTGCTCCCGATATGCGGACTAATCCGTCCTTTGTAGAACAGATCCTCCTCTTGGCGCCTTCTTATGACACCCCCTTATTCTTACTTTGTAGGAGCGGCCAACGATCGTTCCTCGCCGCAAAGGCTCTTGAAGAGGCGGGATATCAAAAGCTCACTAATATAGAGGAGGGGTTTGAAGGCAGCCTCGATGCAAGCAAACAGCGATCTACCCTCAACGGCTGGCGTTTTCACGGACTTCCTTGGGAGCAGACTTGATCACTGATTTTCGCGGCTTCTTTTAGCTTTGGCGGTCATGAGGTGATAGACCGTTTCGAGATGAGGATGGGCTACCCCGACACGTTGAGCGGCGCGGACTGCGTTTCCTAAAATCGCTTCGATTTCCATTTCATGTCCCGATTCATAGTCAAGGAGCATGCTGGTCTTATAAGGCGGCATCTTCAAAGTCCCCTCAATCTGCTCTTCTAAAATACAAGGATCAAGGGGATGGCCCACTCCCTCAGCAATCATCATCACTTCGGTCATGATGGCTCGGATGATAGGGTCTAGGGCGACGAGCATCTCTTGGGTATTAAGGCCCCCACCAAGAACCGATAAGGGATTAAATACGGCGTTCCATACGCATTTTCTCCAACGTGCCGACACAATGTTCTCGGTGGTTAATGCTTTGACGCCCGCACGCTCGATGGCCTCCGCTAACAGGACGGTTTTGTCAGAGAGACCATAGGGGTAATTCCCGAGAGCAACATGACCGTATGCCTGATGCCAGATGGTGCCAGGTTGCGTCCGGGTCACACAGATAAAAGCAAGGCCAGAAATAATTTCATGGGTTTTGAAGGCGGCCTGAATGGAGTCTTCAACGTCGACCCCATTGCATAACAAGCCGATCGCGGTGTTGGATCCAACAAATGGCCTAATAAGGGCCACGCGATCGAGACTCTTAAGAACCTTGGTACAGAGCAGGATGACATCAGGCTCGAAGGACAATGAGTCTTGGTCTTTGATCACTTCAGCCGGCATGAAATGCCAGTGGCCCAGGGCGGTGTCACTGATGATATGGATGCCGTGTTGTTTGATCATCTCATAGTCTGATCGCGCGAGTACGGCGACATGGTGACCACCTTTTGCTAACAGTGACCCGTAAAAGCTGCCTATGGCGCCTGCCCCTATAATCAGGATGTTCATGAATGAAGACCACTCAGCTGGGTTTTGATAAAAGGGATGGTCAACCGGCGTTGGGCCGCCAGGGAGGCTTGATCGAGACGCTCCAACAGTGGCATTAAAGAGGAAAGACTGCGCGGCGTATGGGTCATCAGGTACCGACCGACAGACGGTGTCAGCTCCATACCGAGAGATTGCGAGCGGTGAATCAACACCGATAGAAGATCCTCATCGGAAAGCGGTTTGAGGTTTAGGATAAGACCTCCTGCTATGCGACTTGAAAGATCCGGTAAGCAGGCTTTGATATCACCCACCGGGCAGCTGAGGCTTATGAGTAATGGTTTGCCTAGATTCATTCTTTGTTGGTACATCATCATGAGAGCAAGATCCCATGCTGGATGACCTAAAACGCCGTCTACATCATCAAGACAAAGGCAATCGAGATGATCAAGATCCTCAAGCAGTTGCGGGCCGTTATCAGTAAGGTCTTTCAGGGGAAGAACCAGGGACCCATGATGATGGCGGTGTGCATCCTCTGATACCGCGTTGAGGAGGTGTGACTTGCCGTGACCTTTAAGACCCACGAGAACGATGAAGGGATCACAGAGGGTTCCACGTGCGGCGGCTTTGAGGTGAGCAATCGCTTCGCTGTTAGGCCCTTCTTGAAAAGATTCAAAGGTCCATTCAGGGTGCAAGGTTAAGGGCAAGGGCAACTGTTCAGCCACGGCGACCATCGATGGGGTGGGTGGCAAATGCGATCGCTGTATGAGCGATTCGAGCGCCTAATACACGGCAAATTTGATGCTCCTCCTCACTGATTTTGGTGGATCCGCCTCCCGTATAGCGGCTGGGGCCGTAGGGGGTCCCGCCGGTCTTGGTGTGGCCCAGTGCCTTTTCCTGGCTCGGAATCCCGACCAAGATCATGCCGTGATGCAAAAGAGGAATCATCATGCTGAGGAGTGTGGCTTCTTGGCCGCCATGGAGCGATGACGTGGACGTAAAGACACCGGCCGGTTTCCCAGACAGAGACCCTGAAAACCACAAACTGCTCGTGCTATCGATGAAATGCTTCATCGGGCCCGCCATATTGCCAAAATGCGTTGGACTGCCAAGCGCCAGGCCATGGCATTCTCGAAGATCATCGAGCGTTGCGTAAGGGGCACCTGTCTCAGGAATATCGCTCGCTGTCGCTTCACAGATCGTCGAAACTTCAGGGACGGTGCGAATTCGAGCGCTCGCCCCAGAAACTTCTTCAATGCCTCGAGCGATCAGTTGGGCCATGTCGCGAGTACTCCCATGCCGGCTGTAATAAAGGACTAGGATTTCGATCATGTAAGGATGTGGTTGCTAATGATGATGAGGCTTTGGGGTTTAAAGAATCGATAGAACTCGTTCGGGTGGACGACCAATGACGGCAGCATCAAGGCCGATGAGGATGGGTCGCTCAATCAAGATGGGATGGGTCACCATCGCTTCAATGAGCACCTGATCGGCAAGGCTTTGGTCGCTAAGATGCAGCGCTTTATAGGGCAGCTCTTTGGTTCTTAAAAGCGCTCTGGGAGGGATTCCGAGTTTTTTCAAGACCGACCCGAGGGTCGCTGCGTCGGGGGGGTCTTTGAGATATTCGCGGATCACAGGCTCAATACCTTTGCTTCGTATCAGTTCAAGGGCTTCCCGCGACTTCATACAACGCGGATTGTGATAAAGCGTCATGGTCATAGGAGATTCCTGAGATGGATTGATCACATCAAGGTTCATATATCAACGCGTGCCATCTGAATGACTTCTCGAAGGACGGTCGTTGCATAGGATCCGGCGGGCAGGGTAAAACTGATCTTGATCGCGTCGATTCCGATACTTTCATACCGGAGATGCTCAGGACAAAGCCTAAATGGGCGCCGTTGGGTTTCAAGGCCTTCTTGCCGCAAGCCTTCGACGAGATCGAGATGTTGCTCTTCTATCGCTTCTTCCATGAAGCGGGCTTTTCCAGTGGCGCTCGAGGGTGCTTGTCCTACCAAGACACCACTGGGATGAATGACCTTGGTGGCGAGCCGTTCCTGAATCGCCTGATCGAGGGGATCTGGGATGAAGAAACTTTTGGAATCCTCAAACATGAAGACATCACCGTCAACCCATTGATCCCACTCACGCCCCATGACCCTTTGGGCCAAAAGGTCATTGAAAATCTGAGAGCGTGCTGCTGAGAGAAAAAGCCCACGCCGGTGAGCGTCGATCTTTCGCTCTTTATCTTTAAACAGCTGCCGCGCCCGTTCGGTGTTATCGCCCTGATGGCCAAAGCGCTGTGGGCCAAAATAATTGGGAACCCCAAAGGTCTGAATGGCTGTTAATCGCGCTTCAAGCGTTTCAGGCGCCACGCTCAACTGACGGAGGCAGAGGCTGAATCGATTGCCTTTCAGGGCCCCTTTTCTCAGCTTTCGGGCGTTTCGCGCCGCGGTGAGAATCCTGATTGTTGGCGTATTGAACCGTGTCCAGTCAGGATCCTCTTTTCCAGGCAATTGAATGCTGAACCATTGTGTGGTTAACCCGTGACGGTCTTTAAGGCCCGCATAGCTGACGTCACGTATTCTGACACCGCAAAAGGCGGCCAGCTGGCGGGCCACCACATCGGTATTTTCTCCCGCCTTTTCGACGTGGACGAAGGCATGTTCACCTTCTCCCGAGATGTCAAAACTTAAGATTTCCTCAACAATAAAATCCATGGGGGTCAGCTTGATCACCCCATGGGCTGCTGGAACGCCATGGCTATGCGGTAAGTCAGCGGTGGGGTCTGACGTCACTTGATTAGGGCTTTTCTATGAGGGCAACCGCCATCGATGAGATGCCTTCGCCGCGGCCTTCAAACCCCATTCCCTCGGTGGTGGTGGCCTTGACGTTGACAGCATCGATCTTAATAAGAAGGTCTTGGGCAATGTTTGCGCGCATTCTTTCGATGTAAGGGGCTAACTTTGGGAGTTGCGCAATGATCGTGACATCGACATTGACGACGACATAGGATTGTTGAGTTAATTTAGCCACAATATCCCTTAAGAGGATACGACTGTCGATGCCTTTAAAGTGTTGGTCAGTATCTGGAAAATGGCGACCAATGTCGCCTAAGCCTGCAGCGCCCAAGAGGGCATCTGAGAGGGCATGAAGGGCCACATCGCCATCAGAGTGGGCCGCAAGACTCTTCGAATAATCGATGGGGACGCCGCCAAGAATCAATTGACCGCCTTCGGTGAAACGGTGGGCATCGTACCCTTGTCCAACTCTGATCATGAGATCTTATTCCTATTTGAGTGATGATTTAAAAAAAAACCGACGCACGGACTTGGATCACAGGTTGTGCCTTACACTGATGGGCCCTGGGCCAGATTCGGGGCGTTCTCCTTCATTTGTTCCTCAAGAAAAAAAGCGGCAAGGCCAAGATCTTCTGGGCGTGTGATCTTGATATTATCGGGACGGCCTTCAATGATCCGAGGTTTTAGGCCGGTCCACTCGATCGCACTCGCTTCATCGGTGATTAAGGCGCCTTCAAAAAGACCCTCACGAAGCGCCGTTCTAAGGGCTTCATAACGAAACATTTGCGGTGTCTGCGCCCGCCAAATCTGCCGTCGATCGGTGGTTTCTAGGACGCGCCCTGCTTCAACACGTTTTAAGGTATCGCTGACCGGTAAGGCGAGTAATCCACCCACGGGGTCATCAGAGAGAGTCTTCATGAGCTTTAGGATGTCGCTTTGGGTGATACAAAGCCTCGCTGCATCGTGGACAAGCACCCAATCCATCGGGGCAGCAAGCTTGCTGAGGTGATCAAGTCCCATGAGAACGGAGTCCGCTCGCTCTTGGCCACCTTCTGCTCTAAGGATCCGTGGGTGGTTGTCAAAGGGAAGCTCTTCCCAATAGCCATCCAAAGGCCCAAGGGCTACCGCAATGGCTGAAATGTCAGGCACCGCAAGAAGCCGTTCAAGGGTGTGTTGCAGCACGGGTTTGCCGAGGACCTCTAGGTACTGTTTGGGTCGGTCGGATGCCATTCTTGTCCCTACGCCAGCTGCAGGAACCACGGCCCAGAAACGGTCTTTCATCGGTGGTGAAGAGTGCTTGATTGACAGTGTGATCGCACTGATGCCCCATGGCTTCAGTGCTTGCTAGGGGTTATCGCCTTCCCGGGTGGCTTTGCCTTTGCGTGGTCTTTGTTCCGCGCTTTAGGTTGATCAACGGTGACCTCGGGTGCCAACGGCTTGATGGGCGTTTGCGTCTCTTCGTCGTAGACCTGGACGTAGGTTTCGCCAGGCTTGACCATGCCGAGATCGTGTCGAGCTCGTTCTTCGATGGCATCAGAGCCATCGCGAAGATCGATCACATCGGCAGCCACTGCTGCATTACGGACTTTACGCTTTTCGCCTTCCTGCTGAAGTTCTTCAATACGGTGCGTTGTTTCACGGAGTTCCTCAACGCCACCATCACCGAACCAGAGTCGGTATTGGAGTGCCGCAATCAGTAACAGCAGGAAAACGATCAGCTTAGACAAGGGTCTGACCTTAAGGTGTCATTTAAATGCGCGTTTAAAGGCGCTTTGACCCGCATACCGCGCCTTATCGCCAAGCTCGGCCTCAATTTTTAATAGGCGGTTATATTTCGCCACACGATCAGACCGGCTCAGTGAGCCTGTTTTGATCTGGCCGGAGCGAGTAGCTACTGCTAGGTCGGCGATGGTGGAATCCTCCGTTTCTCCGGAGCGATGAGACATGACGGTGGTGTAATCGGCCCCATGTGCCATGTCGATGGCTTCTAAGGTTTCGGTTAAGGATCCAATTTGGTTGACCTTGATCAGGATCGAGTTCGCCACCTTGGCTTCAATGCCTTTTTTCAAGATGGAAGGGTTTGTGACGAAAAGATCATCACCGACAATCTGGATGCGATCACCGAGTTTGTCGGTCATAAGGCCCCAGCCATGCCAGTCTCCTTCAGCCAAGCCATCCTCGATGGTGATGATTGGATACCGATCAACCCAGTCGGCCAAATAATCAACGAATTCTTCAGAGGTAAACTTCTTCCCTTCCGATTCAAGATCATAAATCCCATCTTTGTAGAATTCAGAGCTGGCGACATCAAGCCCTAAAAAAATGTCCTTGCCAGCGACGTAGCCTGCATTAGCGATCGCCTCGAGGATGACTTCAATCGCTGATTCATTAGAAGGAAGATTTGGGGCGAATCCGCCTTCATCACCGACACCGGTGGCCAAGCCTCGGTCATGCAGGACCTTCTTCAGCGCGTGGAAGATTTCAGCGCCATAACGGAGGGCCTCGCGGAAAGAGGGCGCACCCACCGGTAAAATCATGAATTCTTGCATGTCCACACTGTTATCAGCATGGGCACCCCCATTGATGATGTTCATCATGGGAACCGGCAGGATGTATTCGCCTGAGTTGTTGAGATATTCATAAAGCGGCTTCCCGGCTTCGTTTGCAGCCGCTCGGGCGGTAGCGAGTGAGACGCCGAGAATCGCATTGGCGCCTAAACGGCCTTTGTTGTCAGTCCCATCGAGAGCAATCATCGTCGCATCAACGGCTTTCTGGTCAGTGGCTTCTTGGCCGATAACGGCAGAACGGATTTCGCCATTGACGTGGGCCACCGCCTTGGTCACCCCTTTGCCAAGGTACCGTGACTTATCGCCATCTCTGAGTTCGATGGCTTCACGTGAACCGGTGGAGGCCCCTGAAGGAACCATGGCACTCCCGGTGGCACCAGATTCTAAAATAACATCGACAGCGACCGTGGGGTTGCCGCGTGAGTCCAGCACCTCGAGTGCTTTGACATCAATAATTTTACTCATAGGGGTGATCTCCTTGTGATCAAATGGAACAGATAACAAATTAAAAAAGAGGCTGCGCCTTGACGGTCATGTCAAGGGTCTTTAAGACTTCAAGTAATTCTCTCATTCGCGCCATCGGCCATGAATTGGGTCCATCACTCAAGGCTTTATCAGGATTTGGATGCGTCTCCATAAAGAGTCCGGAGATACCTACGGCAAGCGCTGCCCGGGCTAGTGCGGGAATGAATTCCCGCTGCCCACCCGACATCGTTCCCTGGCCGCCAGGAAGCTGGACAGAATGGGTTGCATCAAAGACCACAGGGCAGCCCGTCTCACGCATGATGACGAGGGAGCGCATGTCGGAGACTAAATTGTTATAGCCAAAGGAGACACCCCGTTCACAGACCATGATCTTTTGGTTGCCGGTGGCCTTGGCTTTCTCGACCACGTGCTTCATATCCCAAGGGGCTAGGAATTGACCTTTTTTGATATTAACGGGAAGTCCAAGCGCTGCTACTTTATGGATAAAGTTAGTCTGGCGGCACAGAAACGCCGGCGTCTGAACCACATCAACCACCTCGCGGATTTCATCGAGTGGGGAGTCTTCGTGGACATCGGTGATCACGGGAACACCGATGCTGTGTCGAACCTTTTGTAGAATTTGGAGGCCTCTTTCAACGCCAAGACCACGAAAACTTTGTCCTGAAGATCGATTGGCCTTATCGAATGATGATTTATAAATAAAGGGAATTCCAAGTGCCTCGGTTAATTCCTTGAGCGTCCCAGCCGTCTCCATGGCGAGTTCCTCGCTTTCAATCACGCAAGGCCCTGCCATCAAGAAGAAGGGCTCCTGTGCTCCGATTTTAAAATGACAGAGTTTCACGATCTTTAGTTATCCTCTTTAACGCGAGTGCGCGCGGCCTCGATGAATCCAGTGAATAAAGGGTGTCCCCGGCGGGGGGTGGAGGTGAATTCAGGATGGAACTGGCAGGCAAGAAACCAGGGATGGCCTGGGATTTCAATCGCTTCTACCAGTTTTCCATCAAGGGAAGTTCCCGCTACGCGAAGCCCGTTCTTTTCGAGGATCTCGAGGTAGTCGTTGTTGAATTCATAGCGGTGGCGATGCCGCTCAATGACTTCGTCCTGACCATAGACCGCGCGGGCGAGTGATCCTTTGACCAGACGACATGGTTGTCCGCCAAGACGCATGGTGCCCCCAATGTCAGAGGCTTGCGTGCGAACTTCCACCTGGCCTGAAGCATCTTTCCATTCAGTGATTAAAGCGATCACGGGATGGGGGGTTTCCATGTTAAATTCCGTGGAGTGCGCGTCGCTTAGTCCTGCAACGTTGCGCGCATATTCAATGACCGCTACTTGCATGCCAAGACAAATACCGAGGTAGGGAATCCCATTCTCGCGCGCATATCGTACGGTGTTGATTTTGCCTTCAATGCCACGCTCACCAAACCCGCCTGGAACGAGAATCGCATCAATCCCATGCAGCAAGAGGCTGGGGTCAATGCCGATATCCTCCGAGTCGAAGTAGTGAATAAGAACCCGGCTCCGGGTCTTGATGCCGGCATGCGTTAAAGCTTCTGACAGAGATTTGTAGGCATCCGTGTGGTTCACGTATTTGCCGACCATGGCCACGTTCACTTCGGTATCCCAATGCGTCAGGCCATCAGTGACCTCGAGCCATTCAGTGAGGTCTGCAGGAGGGGCATCAATGCCGAGCTTACGAACGACGATGTTGTCTAGCCCCTGTTGGTGAAGGCTCGAGGGGATACTGTAGATCGTATCGGCATCAACCGCTGAGATGACGGCCTGTTCACTGACGTTCGTAAACAGCGCGATTTTTTTTCTCTCGGATTCGGGGATCGTCCGATCAGAGCGGCAAATTAAAATATCGGGTTGAATACCAATGGTTCTGAGTTCTTTGACGGAATGCTGTGTTGGCTTGGTTTTCAATTCGCCGGCGGTCCCGATATAGGGAACCAGTGTCAGATGAATAAAGAGGGTGTGTGCTTCACCAAGCTCTACCCGCATTTGCCGAATCGCTTCTAGAAAGGGCTGAGACTCAATGTCACCCACGGTGCCGCCGATTTCAATCAGGGCGACGTCATGAGCTTCTGCGCTGAGTTTGATGACCCGTTTGATCTCGTCGGTGATATGCGGAATGACCTGCACGGTTGCCCCAAGATATTCACCTCGTCGTTCCTTGCGGATGACGTTTTCATAGATCTGACCGGTTGTCCAGTTATTGACCTTGCCCATGGTCGTGCTCACGAAGCGCTCATAGTGGCCTAGATCAAGATCGGTTTCAGCGCCATCCTGAGTGACAAACACCTCGCCATGTTGGAAGGGGCTCATGGTGCCTGGATCCACGTTAATGTAAGGATCAAGCTTAGTCATCGTCACGCCAATCCCTCGGGCCTCAAGAATAGCCGCGAGTGATGATGCCGCAATGCCCTTGCCCAGCGATGAGACAACGCCGCCAGTAATGAAGATATATTTGGTCATTCGGGATGTGGGTGGTGTGTGCGAGGTTTGCCATCACCAAGTCCCTGTTGCTGGAATTTGATCTGGCAGGTACCTATTTTACTTCACCGTCAGGCAGCCGTCACCGGATATGGCTTCTTGATTCAGCATAATCCGTTTAAAATTAGAACATTGTTGCTTTTTGAGGTCATTCTAATGCGGTCCACCTTCAACGTTCTGCTGTTCATCACGCTTTTAGCCATCACCAGCTCTGGGTGCACCTGGGTTGATTTGAAACCACAGGGCGAAAAGGTCAAGCTGCTGACCGCGCTGAATGCTCGAAAATGCAAAAAAATTGGTCATGTGACCTCCAACACGACGGACTCCGTGGCTTATATCCCGAGAGACTCTGAATCAGTTAATGATGAACTCTCTCGGCTTGCACGGAACTACGCCGGGCAGATGGGTGGCAATGCCATTGTTTCTACCGGCGTCGCCCATGACGGTGAACAATCCTTCAACGTTTTCTACTGCAAATAATCTTTTAGGGATCCTGCCGCTCGGGCTTTAATCCTTGAGTGTTTTTTGCGGCGGCTGAAAACGCTTCGTCTATCCATAAATCACCCACCGCTGCTAATTTCTCATCGAGATAAATTATCGGCATGGTTTTTCGGACCCAAGGGGGGACGCCTGCTTCTTGAAACAGTTTACGAAGGTCTTGGTGGCCCGCGCGCCCTTTAATTTTTATCTTTTCACCCCCTTGTCGGTAACGGACTGAGATCTTGTGAGCGTGCCAGTCCATGAGGTCAATGCCATCACCAAAGGTCTCGTGCAGCACCAAGCTCCCATTCTGTTCAAGCTGAATCAGTCGGGTGGTTGAAGCAATCGGCACAGACGTGACTTTAGGGATTTCGGGGCGGGGAGGATGGAGGTAGAGGCGCCCACGATAGCGCCGAATTTGTCCTTGTGCCCAAGCAATATTGGGGTTGCGATCCTCCGCTGCGGAGAGGCCTTCGCCGCAAATACGTTCGATCATCTTGGTCGATGGCAGTCTATATCCCAAACAGCGGATCCAGCGCCTAACGATAGCTCGTTGCAACGCTGGCCCCAGCCTTATCAGTCGATCGACGTCGAGACACGAGCCTTTTAAGGTCTTTTCGTAATGTTCCTCGATCGCTTCTTCCAGCAGTTGTTCTGCCTCCGCCACATGCTGCGCGCTCCTCGCGATGACAGCGCTTAGCGTGGGCCAGCGTTGTTGGATGATAGGGAGAATCTCACGCCGGACTAAATTACGATCCATGCGCGCGTCCTGATTGCTCGGGTCCTCCACCCAGGAGATGTCCTTCTCGAGACCAACTTTCATGATGTCCTCACGCGTTACGCCCAAGAGAGGCCTCATGAGGCATCCATCTTGAAAAGACGTTCTTAAGGGCATCGCCGAAAGACCTCGAAGGCCAGCGCCTCTAAAAAGCTGCAAGAGAAACGTCTCGGCCTGGTCGTCTTGATGTTGGGCCAACACTAAGGCCTCTTTCGGCTTGATGATCGAGGCAAAAGCCTCGTAGCGACAGTTGCGCGCCTTTTCTTCAGGGCTTTCGCCTGGGGCGTGACGGGCATCCACCTTGATGATCACGAGGGGGATCTCCAATTGGCCACTATAAGAGCTGCAGTGGGCAGTCCATTGGTCCGCTTGATCATGAAGCCCATGATGAACATGGATCGCTTTAACGATGCTATGGGGCAGAAAATGTCGAATTTCAGCGAATAGCGTTAACAGAACGCTTGAATCGATGCCGCCGCTGTAGCCGACCCAATAGGTACTAGCGCTTGGCCATCTCCTCAGCTGATCGAGGAGATAAGCGGGTGTCAGCATCGACCGAACCTTCAGTGGGTCCGCATCAACTTGGATTCGCTTCCTCAAAAACGCCATAAGACATCAATTTTTGATAGCGTTTCTCAAGGAGTGTGTCGAGTGGAATAGCCTTCAGTTCGGCCAGCGATCGTTTAAGCGCACGAGCGATGGCTTCTGCGGTGTTCTCACGATCACGATGACAACCCCCTAGAGGCTCAGGGATGATTTCATCGATCAGTGAGAGCCCTAAAAGGCGATCGGAAGTAATGCCCATGGCTTCAGCGGCGAGTTCCGCCTTATCAGCACTTTTCCAAAGAATCGTGGCACATCCCTCGGGTGATATGACCGAATAAGTACTGTATTGAAGCATCATGAGTCGATCACCCACCCCAATGGCTAAAGCGCCCCCTGAGCC
>QYQA01000007.1 GCA_007280285.1 Methylococcus sp.
GATTATCCCTTCACAACCCTCCATCCAAACCTCGGTGTCGTTCGGGTGGATGAGCAGCGCAGTTTTGTCATGGCCGACATTCCAGGCCTCATCGAGGGGGCAGCGGAAGGGGCTGGCCTCGGTATCCAATTTCTCAAACACCTCTCAAGGACCAGCCTGCTGCTCCATATCCTCGACATATTTCCAGGAGAGGGGGTCGATGATCCTATAGATGCCGCTCGCAAAGTGATCCATGAGCTTGAAAAATGGGGAGAAGGCCTCGATGAGAAGCCCCGCTGGCTGGTGCTTAATAAAATCGACGCCCTCCCTGATGATGAGGTCGATGCCTGCTGCAACGCCATTACCGAGGCCCTTGGCTGGACTGGCCCGACCTTCAGAATTTCGGCACTAAATGGCTCAGGCCTCAAGGATCTAAGCTACCGCGTCATGAACTTCCTCGAAGATCAAAAGCGAGACGATGCAGAAGCGGAGTGAGTTTTCAAATGCCCATCGCGTGGTGGTCAAAATTGGCAGCGCGCTGCTCACCGGCGGCGGCCGAGGTCTTGATATCCAAGGCATTACGGAATGGGTCCGCGAGATCGCCGCCTTAAAGGCTGCTGGCAAAGAGGTCATTCTCGTCTCATCAGGCTCCGTCGCCGAGGGCATGAGTCGCCTCGGCTGGACGACCCGCCCCCGGGCCCTTCATGAACTGCAGGCAGCGGCCTCCATCGGCCAGATGGGGTTGGTCAGAGCGTATGAGAGCCTGTTTGAAGTCCACGCACTTAAAACGGCGCAAATCCTTCTGACCCATGATGATCTCGCCAATCGACAGCGTTACCTGAACGCTCGGAGCACCTTACTGACGCTCCTTAGCCTCAACGTGGTGCCCATCATCAACGAAAATGATACCGTGGCCACGGAGGAGATTCGTTTTGGCGACAACGATACCTTGGGTGCATTAGTCGGCAAC
The DNA here is from genome assembly GCA_007280285.1 of Methylococcus sp. Classification (GTDB taxonomy): domain Bacteria; phylum Pseudomonadota; class Gammaproteobacteria; order Methylococcales; family Methylococcaceae; genus UBA6136. Next base: position 950 of record QYQA01000007.1, read on the forward strand.
CTGATTGATGCGGACCTCCTCATCATCCTGACCGACCAGAAAGGTCTCTACGACCGGGACCCAAGCGTCGACCCTAAGGCCACACTGGTCACAGAAGCGGCTATCAGCGATGAGCGCCTGAGCGCGATGGTAGGAGACAGTAGGAGCGGTCTGGGGCGGGGAGGAATGATCACCAAACTCAAGGCGGCTCGCCTCGCCTCACGCTCCGGAACGGCCACCGTCATTGTCTCGGGACGAGAAACCCATGGCATCCAGCGCATCATGGCCGGCGAAGACGTCGGCACCTTTCTGATTCCCGATGTGTCATCACCGCTGGTCGCTAGAAAACGCTGGCTGGCGGGTCAACTCAAGCTCAAGGGAAAATTAACCCTTGATGCCGGTGCGGTGAGAGTGCTTCAAGAGGCCGGAAAAAGCCTGTTGCCCATCGGCGTGATTGCGGTTGAGGGACCCTTTGATCGGGGGGATCTGGTCGCCTGCCTCAATACGGAAGGGACTGAAGTTGCTCGGGGCTTGGTCAACTATGGGGCAGAAGATGCCCGCCTAATCATGACCCAGCCGAGCGCTCGGATCGAAGAGATTCTAGGTTATGTTGATGAGCCTGAACTCATTCATCGGGATAACCTTATTCTGGCTTGAAATCAACGGCCTTAGGGCGACAGAACACCGTCGCCCACCGGGATTTGATCAGGCTGCTTTGAGCGCCAGCGCCTTGACCCGGGCGTTCAAACGACTCTTGCTGCGGGCCGCCTTATTCTTGTGGATCAGGCCCTTATTGACTGAAGAGTCAATAATCGGAACAGCAGCACGAAATGCAGCTTGAGCTTCTTCGAGATTGCCTGCCTCGACCGCCAAGATAACTTTCTTGATGAAGGTGCGCAGGCGGCTGCGCATGGCGGCATTGTGAGCGCGGTGCTTTTCAGACTGAAGTGCACGTTTTTTTGCTGAAGCGATATTGGCCAAGACACGAACCTCTTGTCATTTAGGGAAATCGAACTCAGTATTTTCTTTCTAAAACACGAAGACGTCAAGCCTCAATACGCAGGTACTTCATAAAAAGTGCGATAAATCCCTGTGAACGGGGGATTGCAGGGGATTTCCCCGAAGACAAGACAGGGTACAATTGACCCTTAAAGGACCGTCTTTGGTCACTTTCACCGAAGACCATCACCCATGAGATGACCGATACCCCGTGAAGACCCGACTTTTTTCAGCGGCCGATAGACCCGAGCGCCTCCAGCGAGATCCTCGATGAGTGACCCAAAGGCACTGCCGCCAAAAGATCAAGCCACCTCCAAGCGAGCGGGCCTTAGCGTTCATCACTGGGCGCTGATCGGCCTGATTCTCATCAGCGTCGCCGGATTCTGGCTAGGCCGCGTCTCACTGCCCTTCGGCATTCAAATGCCGGAGCGCCTCATGAGCGAGGACCATCGTCATTCATGGGATCCCCATGAGCGCCTTGTGGTTGAGGGAATTGGTTTTGGAACCATCCTGTCGGAGGTTGAAATCCGCGAACTCGACGGACCGATCGTGTTTGCGGCTCAGAAGGTCGAAGAGGCTGAAATCAATACCCCTCTCGATTTCGGTCAACGTTACCGCCTTTCAGTCGAGGCTGAACGTCCTTGGCTGGGCCAGAAAATCCACCAAGACGTCGCCTTCGAAACCGCCCGTATTCCACATATTGAAAGCGCCCTAAGACAAGAGCTCGCTCCAGGCGGGAGCCTCACCCTAGACGTCTCAGAACCCGTCGGGAAAATCACCGCCAAAGGCCCCTTTGATTTACAAACCAAAAGCGATGAAAGCCGCCAACACTTCACGCTCACCAGCAAGTCTGAAGAGGTCATCCAGGGGCAGACCTTTAGCGTCAGCCTCGACTGGGAAACCATGAACGGCATCGCCCTCCCCCCCTTTAGTCTCGAGGTAACGACCGCACCCGCATTAGGGGCCAGCATCCCACTCAATGGCCAAAAGAACCTTGGGATTGCGATGCCTATACAGATCGACTTTAGTGAGCCACTGGAGGCTCGAGAGAAGGTCGGGGACTCCATCAAGGTCACCACCGAGCAGGGGCAGACCCTCCACGGAAAATGGGCCTGGACCGGCAAACAACACCTCCAGTTTCGACCAGAACCCTTCTGGCCCGCCCACGCAACCATCAAGGTCCGGATCGATCCCAAGGCCGCCCGCAGTCCACGAGGAGGCGTTCTAGCACAACCCGTCGAGGCCTCGTTTAGCACCGGGCCCGATCGGCGCATCGAGGTCTATCTCGACCGTCAGCGCGTCGAAATCTATGAAAACGGCAACATGATCAAGACGATGAAGGCGTCCACCGGAAAACCAAAAACCCCGACGGTCACCGGCTCCTTTTACATCTACGCCCGCTTCCCGACGAAGACCATGAAAAGCACCGGGCTCAAGCCTGGAGAGAAAGGGTATTACGAAGTGAAAGACGTGCCCTACGCGCAATACTTTCATGAGGGCTTCGCCTTTCACGGGGCTTTCTGGCACAACAACTTTGGCCACCCGGCGAGTCATGGCTGCGTTAATCTTGCGACCCAGAAGAAAAACAGCCGTCAGGGGGTCAATGAAGATGCCGGTTGGCTTTACCACTGGGCATCACTGGGTGTTCCGGTGACCGTCCATGGCACCTCATCCACCAAGGATCCCATCATGGCCGGTGATGGCGGCAGCCCCGAAGCCACCACCCCCTCCGTGAATGGGGCAATCGACCCGCGCTAAAGCGAGGCTCGTCCTTTGTTATTTGACGTGACGGATCATCCGTCGGCGCTTCTTGATCTGCCGCTCAGACAGAACATTCCGTTTACCCTTAAAGGGATTTTCACTGGCCTTAAATTCCAACTTAATCGGCGTTCCGGTGATCGCCATGGCCGACCTGAAGTAATTGATCAGGTAACGTTTATATGTCCCGGGAATCTCCTGGACCTGATTGCCATGAATGACCACCATCGGTGGGTTGGTGCCGCCCTGGTGGGCGTACTTCAGCTTAATTCGGCGCCCTCTCACTAAGGGCGGCTGATGGGCGGTAACGGCCGCTTGCAGTAAGCGGGTCAAATGAGACGTCCCCATGTCGGTCATGGTCGCCCCGTAGACCTTTTTGACCGCATCAAAGAGATGACCCACTCCGGTCCCATGAAGCGCAGAGATGAAATACTTCTCGGCAAAATCGACAAATTGAAGCTTGAGATCGAGGCGACGCTTCGTTTCATCGCGCTGATCCTGCGTCATGCCATCCCACTTATTGAAGCCCACAATCAACCCACGACCAATCTCAAGGACCATCCCCAGAAGATTGGTGTCCTGATCGGTCACCCCTTCCCGAGCATCGAGGAGGTAAATCACAACATGTGCCTTTTCAATGGCCTGCATGGCTTTGATGACACTAAATTTCTCGATCGTCTCGGCAATCTTGCCCCGACGCCGAATACCGGCTGTGTCGATCAGGGTATAACGCTGGCCATGGCGCTCAAAAGGTATTTCAACACTGTCCCTGGTGGTTCCCGGCTCATCAAAGACCACCACCCGCTCCTCACCGAGGAGACGATTGACCAACGTGGACTTCCCAACATTGGGGCGCCCAACGATAGCAATCCTGATGCCACCCTCCTCATCCTGAGGCAGTTCTTCAATGGTCGGAAGCCGCGTCTCGACGAGATCCAAAAGGGTTTCAATGCCTTGCGCGTGAGAAGCGGAAATAGGCTGTGGCTCACCGAGTGCCAGGGCGTGGAAATCAGCCGTCGCTATCATGAGGCTGGCCTGATCAATCTTGTTCGCAACGAGAACGACCGGCTTGCCGGTCCTTCGAAGTCGCTCTGCAATGACCTCATCCCCCACATTCAAGCCGTCCCGGGCATCGACCAAAAAGAGAATCACATCGGCTTCTTTTAGGGCGATTTGAACCTGGCGCATCGCCTGTTCATCAATACCGGCATCGGTCTCGACAATGCCCCCCGTATCGACGACAAAATAATCGCGCTGGCCCCGCTTGACCCGTCCGTACTGACGATCGCGAGTCAAACCTGGATAATCCGCAACCAACGCATCACGCGTTCGCGTCAGATAATTGAAAAGGGTCGACTTCCCGACGTTCGGGCGGCCGACCAAAGCCACAACTGGCAGCATGATCTAGTTCATTCCAATGGCCGCCAGCACGCCGCTGGAGGAGTAGATAAAAAGGGTGTTGTCATGATAGACGGGGGTAGCGAGAATCGGCTCGTCATCAACCTCCAAACGCCCGACAAGGCGTCCATCATCGGCCGACAGAGCATGGAGATAGCCTTCAAAATCGCCCACGACCACGAAGCTCCGAACCATGGCTGGAACCGTCAAGCGGCGCTGATGTAAGGCGGTCTGCTTCCATTTCTCAACGCCGTTCGCGCTATCAAACCGAGCCACATCGCTGTTGGTGTCACTCAGAAAGAAGGCATGCGGGCCAGGCGCCATGCCATGACTGGAATAGGCGCCATTCTGGCGCCAAAGAATCTCACCATCTGGAAGATTAACCGCGGTGATCCCCGCCTGGAAACCCGTGATAAAGATCGTCTCATCCTCCACCAGAGGATCGGCGTCAAGCTCAACGAGGCGTTCGACTTCAGAGCGCCCTCGAGGCGTTGCCGCCGTCGTTTCCCAAACCACCCGACCATCCTGGAGAGAGAGCGCAATCAGTTTGCCCCCCCCGAAGCCATCCAGCACCAGATCACCGACGATCGTCGGCGATCCCTGACTTCGAACGGACAGCGGTGGGATACTCCGCTCGTGGGACCACTTTAACCCGCCGTGCTGAAGATCTAGACCGACCAAGCGGCCGTCACTGGTGCGGACGACGACCACGTTGTGGGCCACCCGAGGCAAGGCCAGCATTTCACTGGTCAGAGAGGCTTTCCACAAGAGCGCGCCATCGACAATACTGACCGCAATGATCTCTGCATTGCTGGTGCCCATGAGGAGCTTGTCCCCCGCCACCACAGGGCCCGCCGAAATCTCAAGCCCCGTCTCATGACCCCACAAGCGGTCCCCATCCTGGCGGGAATGCGCCTCAAGCAGACCCCGGCGATCCGCCACATAAACGGCCGACGACGTGACGGCGGGCACCAGATTGACCACCCGACCGTCATACCCTTTGCCGACCGAGGTCTTCCAAAGGATATTCATCGCCACCGTCGGCTCCAAAGGCTCCAACTCCTTCGGGGGCTCGGCATTATCGGTCCCCGAAATCAGCCCTTCCACCGAGGTAGCCAGATCTTTAACGGCACTGAACTGGGTACAGCCGGTAAAAAAGAGAACACCCAACAAGAGGGGGAGAAGCGTACGCATCAGACCCCGGCGGGTAGATCGTTAATCTTGAGCTCAAGGAGGGGCGAAGGATCACCCAATTCTTTTGCTTTCATATAGGCTGCGCGCGCTTCTGAGGGACGCTTGCCGGCAATGAGAAGATCACCGCGAAGCTCCTCATAAAGGCCTAGGAAGCTGCCCGCCGTTTTTTCAGTGGCGCCGCTTAAGGACTTCAATCCTCCCTCGATATCACCCTTGGCCAGCAGAACCCGCCCAAGCCTCAACCGGGCTAAACTCTTGAGGACATCATCTTTCCCCTTAGACAATTGCTCCTCAAGCGCTAGGCGTGCGCCTTCAAGATCACCGCTGTCAACTTTGAGCTTCGCGAGGATCAGGCGGGCATATTCGGCATAAGTCGTCGACGGATGCTCTTGAATCAGCCGATCCCCAAGCTTCAGCGCGCTATCGACCTGTTTTGCCTCCGCGGCCTGGGTCAACTGATGATAGGCCAATGACGCCCTTTCCTGACCATCCAACTGGTGGGCCTGCCACATTTTCCAACCCGCAATGACGACCAACCCCAAAATCAGGCCGCTGATCACGGATGATTTATTATCCTTCCACCACCGCTTAAGGGCCTCAACCCGTTCTTCCTCGGTCAAATACGTTTCCATTGAATCCTCATCGTTGTAGCAGGCTAATTAATTGGGAGGAGACCTCGCTGACCGCTATAACAGCCTGCTCTGATTCACCCCTCAGAGATTTTACGCCGATCGTGCCCTCAAGGATCTCCGCCTCGCCAAGAACCAGCGCCCACCGGGCTCCAGACTTATCGGCCCGTTTGAACTGACTTTTGAAACTACCACCCCCACAGTTCATCTGGAGTTTCAAGGCAGGATGTTCGTTCCTTAAGCGCTCGGCCAACATCAAGGCCGAAGCCTCAGCCTCCTCTCCCACCGCAATCAGATAGACATCAGGGTCGGCTGCCGCATCAAGGTCCTCGGGGTTCGATAAGAGATCAATCAAACGCTCCATGCCGAGCGCAAAGCCAACCGCCGTCGATTCCTTGCCGCCGAGCTGTTCCACCAGTCCGTCATAACGCCCCCCGGCACAGACCGTCCCTTGGGCGCCCAAGGCATCGGTGACCCACTCAAAAACGGTCCTCGAATAATAATCCAAGCCTCGAACCAGCCGTGGATTGACGACATAGGTCATTCCAAGACAATCAAGCCGGCTCAACAGCCCCTCAAAATGGGCTCGAGATTCCCCCTGAAGCGCCTCGATCAAACTTGGGGCTCCGGCAATCATAGCGCGAAGATCCGGATTTTTGCTGTCGAGAATCCTCAAAGGATTCGTCTCAAGGCGGCGAAGACTCTCTTCATCGAGGGCATCGAGATGACGCCTAAAGTAACCCACCAAGCGCTCCCGGTAGCGAGACCGTTCCTCGTTGGTCCCGAGGGAGTTGATCTCGAGGCGAAGCTTTTGATCGATCCCCAAGTCACGCCACAAGCGGTAAGACAATAAAATCAGCTCGGCATCAATATCAGGCCCGGCCATGCCATAAGCTTCAACGCCCAATTGATGAAACTGCCGATAGCGCCCTTTCTGTGGGCGCTCATGTCTAAACATTGGGCCCATATACCAAAGCCTTTGGGTCTGATGGTACAGCAGTCCATGTTCAAGACAGGCCCTAAGGCATCCCGCGGTTCCTTCAGGCCGGAGGGTCAAAGAATCGCCATTGCGATCCAAAAAGGTATACATTTCCTTCTCAACGATATCGGTGACTTCACCAATGGATCGCTTGAAAAGCTCGGTCTTTTCGACGATGGGCAGCCGAATTTCTTGGTAGCCATAAGCGCCCATGACGCGCCTCAAAAGGCTCTCGACAAACTGCCAGCGGGGTGTCTGCGTCGGCAGGATATCGTGCATCCCCCGGATCGCCTGAATTTTTTCACTCATATGGATGATGGCTCGATCTTCAGCAAAGAGACCCCATGAGGGGTCTTGTTGGATTATCCGGCGCTTAACCGAATGGTTCTCCGGGTTTTATCCGTGACCTGGCCCACCAACTGACCACAGGCCGCATCAATATCATCACCCCGGGTTTTGCGGATGGTCGTCACCAAGCCCGCGGCCTGCAAGATATCGCTGAACCTTTGAATGGTCTCGCGCGCTGAACAGCGATAATCGGATCCTGGGAAGGGATTGAAAGGAATCAGGTTGACCTTGGAGCGGAGCTGACTTAACACGCGCACCAGCTGACGGGCATGCAAAGGGGAATCATTGATGCCATCCAGCATCACGTATTCAATGGTGACCTTACGGCGAGGGTCCTGGCCGATGTAACGCCTGCAGGCGGCCAACAGCTGCTGAATGGGATATTTCCGGTTGATGGGAACCAGCTCATCCCGGAGCGCATCGGTCGGGGCATGCAATGACACCGCAAGACTCACATCGACGACATCTGCCAGCCGCTCGAGGGCGGGAACAACACCTGACGTGCTGAGCGTCACCCTGCGCTTTGAAAGCCCGTAGGCATGATCATCGAGCATCAGGTTGATCGCCGCCACCACATTATTGAAATTGAGCAACGGCTCACCCATACCCATGAGCACCACGTTGGTCACCGCACCCACCCCCAGCTCACGCTGGGCCACCCAGAGCTGGCCGATAATCTCGGCAGCGGTCAGATTTCGATTAAAGCCCTGCTGTGCCGTTGAACAGAACGTGCATTCGAGGGCGCAGCCCACCTGGGATGAGATACACAGTGTGCCGCGACTCTCCTCCGGAATAAAGACGGTTTCAACCTGATTCTCGGCATCGGTCTTCATCACCCATTTACAGGTCCCATCCTTTGAGCGCTGCTCACGGACAATGACCGGCGGGGCAATCTCGCAGTCCGCCTCAAGGGCAACCCTCAACGCCTTACTGAGATTAGACATCTGATCAAAGTCAGCGATTCCGCGCTGGTGAATCCACTGCAGCAGCTGAGCGGCCCGAAAAGGCCTTTCCGAGCGCTCGACACAGAAGGCCTCCAGGGCCTTGAGGTCGAGCCCTAGGAGATTGACTTTTGCCCCGAGATTAGCGGGTTCTGGCGCAGAGTTCATTCGGCTGAAAGAAAAACGCGATTTCCTGTGCGGCCGCTTCAGCGCTGTCAGAGCCATGGACCGCATTTTCGTCAATGCTGTCGGCAAAATCAGCGCGAATCGTTCCAGGGGCCGCATCCTTCGGATTGGTGGCGCCCATGACATCACGATGCTGACTGATGGCGCCCTCACCTTCAAGGACCTGGATCATCACCGGACCTGAAATCATAAAGGTCACGAGGTCGTTGAAAAAGGGTCGTTGCTGGTGAACCGCATAGAAGGCCTCGGCTTGCTCGCGGCTGAGGTGCGCCATTTTAGCGGCTACGATGCGAAGACCCGCCTGTTCAAAGCGGCTGTAGATTTCGCCAATGACATTCTTAGCAACGGCATCCGGCTTAATGATAGAAATGGTACGTTCGATCGCCATGATAACTCCTGATGGGCTGTATTCTGGCCGCATAAAAAAACGGTCGGCCAAAAGAAAACCGCCCACTCGGGGCGGGGGTTAACCTGAAGATAATACAGGAAAAGCCCGCCGATAGTCATCTTCAAGCCGTTTAAGAAACGGCAAAACTTTCGCCACACCCGCAGTTGGCGGTCACGTTGGGGTTATCAAAGCGAAACGCCTCACTGATCCCTTCTCGCCGATAATCGACGGTCATTCCGCTCAGAAAGGACAAGGACCCAGCATCGACCACCACCTTGACACCATGCTGCTCAAAAACCTCATCTTCCACGTGAAGATCATCCGCGTAATCAATCACATAAGCATAACCGGTGCACCCTGATTTCTTGATTCCCAAGCGAAGACCAATCCCGGTTCCTCGCTTCAATAACTGGGCGGCCACCTGCCGGGCCGCCGCTTCGGTCAATTGGATTGCCATATAAAGATGCCTCCTACTCATTAAGATGCGTTAAATCCTTGAGTGCTTCGATCAATTGATCGACCTCCTCTTGGGTATTGGAGACCCCAAGACTCACCCGGATCGCCCCCTTTGCCAAGGTCTCATCAACCCCCATCGCAAGAAGGACGGGACTCGGGGCACCGCCGCCACTCTGACAGGCAGAGCCACTTGATACACAAAACCCACGCTGATCGAGGAGCATGACCAGTGCTTCGCCATCAAACCCTTGAACACTGAATTGAACCGTGTTCGGGAGTCGCAGCGCCTCTTTGGCAAAGATCGTCACGGCATCGAGCGCTAAAAGCCCGGCCTCGAGACGCAGCCTTAGACCGAGGACGTGGGCTTGTCGAGACGCCAGCTCCAAGCGGGCGAACCGGGCGGCCTGACCAAAACCTACAATCCCCGCCACATGTTCAGTGCCTGGCCGAAAGCCCGACTCCTGACCACCCCCGCCCATCATCGGCGTCAAAGTGACTTCAGGAGCGACGATCAAGGCGCCAACCCCTTTGGGCCCATAGAGCTTGTGCGCGGAAAGGGCGAGCGTGTGAGCCCCCATCGCGCCGAAATCGAGCGGGATCTTCCCCGCCCCCTGCACGGCATCCACGTGCAGCCAGCCCCCCGCGTCTCGCACCTTTCTCGCCAACGGGGCGATCGACTCGATCACCCCGGTTTCATGATTAGCCAGCATCAAGGTCGCCGCGAGGGGCCTTTTTTGGTCATCCTCGAAAGACACCCGAAAATCATGCTCCCCTGAAGGCTTGAGCGGCAGCGCCTTTAGGGTCCAGCCTTGTCGTTCTAACACACGGAGAGGGGCCATCACCGAGGAGTGCTCCGTGCTCCCGTGGAACCATATACCCGGCGTGGAGCTAGCGGCGAGACCAAGAAGCGCCAGATGATTGGATTCCGTAGCGCCACTGGTAAAGAGGACTTGAGAAGGCTTCACCGCCACCAGCTGGGCCACCTCCAAACGGGCATTATCCAGCGCCGTTCTTGCGAGCCGACCGAGCCGGTAAAGGGCAGACGGATTTCCGTAGAAGCCGCGAAGATAGGGCAGCATCGCGTCGAGTACCCGCTCATCCAGGGGCGTCGTGGCATTATGATCCAGGTAGATCATTGGCCATCCACGTTCAGAGTCGCGCACCTCGCTGCAGAGGACGCTCTATAGACACCATCACCACCTCCCGATCCTGACGCTCGGCTACCGCCCGAAAACCGGAACGCCCAAGAACATCCGCGAGGCTGATGGAGTCGAGATATTCACGAATCTGATCACTGAGGCCCATCCAAAGATCATGGGTCAAACAGGGTTGGTCATTTTGGCAGTTGGCTTCGCCGCCGCAGCGGGTCGAATCGATCGTCTCATCCACCGCCGCAATAATCTCCGCAATGGTGATTGCAGCAGCCCCGCGGCAGAGCTGGTAGCCACCACCGGGGCCTCGAACGCCTTCAACCATTCCCGAGCGACGCAAGCGAGCAAACAGCTGCTCAAGATAAGACAGGGATATTTCTTGACGCTTAGCAATATCGGTCAGCGTCACCGGTTTTTTTTCGCCGTGATAAGCGAGGTCGAGCATCGCCGTAACCGCATAGCGTCCTTTCGTCGTCAACCGCACGGCACATCTCCATCAACATGAAAGGCAGAATCTGTGGTTGAGATTCACATATCCTAGGAAAATAGTCAATTATTCGAGATCCTTAGAAGCGCTCGCCTTGCCCTGCCTTTTGAAGACCTTCAGGGAACCACGTATCATGGGTTCCATGCTCACCCCAAGTCATCCTCACCTTCGAAGGATCTGCGTCTTCTGCGTCGCCAGCCATGGTCGGCTTCCGGCCTACGGTGAGATCGCCAGCCGTCTCGGGGAGACCCTGGCCCATCAAGGCATCGAACTCGTCTATGGGGGGGGCAATGTCGGCCTGATGGGTGTCATCGCCGACGCCTGCCTTAGGGCCGGCGGTCACGTCACGGGCATCATTCCTAAGAGCCTGCTCGGCCGGGAAATCGATGGGGAGCGGGTCGAGCATCGAGGCATCACCCAGCTTGAAGTGGTGGACTCTATGCACACCCGGAAGGCACGAATGGCCGCGTTGGCCGATGGCTTCATTGCCCTGCCAGGCGGCCTTGGAACGCTCGAGGAGCTCTTTGAAATCTTGACCTGGGCTCAGCTCGGCTTTCATCAAAAACCCATCGGGCTCCTCAACACCCAAGGCTACTTTGATCCGCTCCTCACCCTCCTCCAGAATGCCCTTGAGGAACAGTTTATTCGGCGTGAAAACCTAGCGCTGCTGCTCCATGAAAAAGAGCCCGAAGCCCTCCTCCTCAATATGAAGGCTTACCAACCACCGCTTCACAGAACCTGGATCGATCACGCAGAAGAACTGTGAACACCTCTCGCTCTTTGAAGAAAGGCGCTGCCAAGCGGGCGATGACTTCCCTTGGAGGCCGCTCCTGAGTCAGCAATTGCTTCGATCGACGGCCGTGGTCGCAGGATTCACCTTGCTTTCACGCCTCTTAGGTTTTTTTAGGGATCTGGTGATCGCCAGCTTTTTTGGCGCCAATGGCGGCACCGATGCATTCTTCGTCGCCTTCAAGATTCCCAATTTCTTAAGGCGGCTTTTCGCTGAAGGCGCCTTTTCGCAAGCCTTCGTTCCGGTCCTCAGCCAAACGCGCGAAACCGCCCATCGCGAGGATCTTCAACTCTTTGTCAATCGGATCACCGGGAGCTTTGCTCTCGTCTTGGTGGTCTTGACGGGATTCGGACTCCTCTTGAGCCCTTTTCTGGTCTGGCTCTTTGCCCCAGGCTTCAGGGACCATCCCGATCAATTTGCCCTGACCCAGGAACTCCTCGAGATGACCTTCCCCTATCTCTTCTTTATCGCCCTCACCGCCCTAGCCGGCGGCCTTCTCAACACCTTTGGCTTTTTCGCACTCCCAGCGTTCACCCCAGCCCTCCTCAATGGCGCCATGATTGGAGCCGCGCTGTGGCTCGCCCCGCGGATGGATCAACCCATTCTGGCGCTCGGCATCGGCGTTTTCCTGGGCGGCGCCTTGCAGCTTCTGATCCAAATCCCAGCGCTTATAAAGATCGGTCTTCTTGATTGGCCGCGCATCGATTTCAAAGATCCAGGGGTTCGTCGCGTCATCAAGCTGATGACCCCCGCCTTATTTGGGGCCTCCGTCAGCCAACTCAATCTGCTGATCAATACTTTTTTGGCCTCACTCCTGGCCACAGGCAGCATCTCTTGGCTTTACTACTCAGATCGTTTGGTAGAATTCCCACTGGGTATTTTTGGGGTCGGCCTAGGGACCGCGATCCTGCCCCACCTCGCGAAGAAACAATCTGCCGGCGACCTTAAAAGCTTCTCGACCTCACTTGATTGGGCCTTGCGCTGGTGGGCCCTGATCGGGACACCCGCGACCCTCGCCTTGATTATTTTGGCGGAACCGCTCATGTTTAGTCTGTTTCAGCATGATCAGTTCACCCCCGAAGATGCCCGCATGGGGGCGCGCAGCCTCATGGCCTACGGACTCGGCCTGATGGGATTTTTAGGCGTAAAAATCATGGTGCCCGCCTTCAGTGCCCAGGAAGACCTTAAAACGCCGGCGCTCATCGGGAGTTACTGCGTGGCGATCAATTTAATATTGAGTATCAGTCTCGCCTTTTGGGTCGCCCCCCCAGGATGGGGCCATGCAGGGCTTGCGCTCTCGGCCTCTCTCGCAGCCACCGCCAACGCGGCGTTCCTTGCCGTGGTGTTGATTCGGCGCGGGACCTATCGGCCCGCCGGTCGCTGGGGCCTCTTTGGCTGGCGCCTCTTGGCCGCAAACCTCCTGATGGCCCTCTTCCTCATCACGCAGAGCCGCCATCTCGACTGGTCCGCCGCCAGCGGCAGCGACCGTTTGATCACGCTGTTCTTGAGTGTGAGCGGAGGCCTCGGCGTCTTTTTTCTCACCCTACTGGCCTTGGGCCTTAGACCCCGCCATCTTCTTATCAGTGAAGGCTAGAGACCCCCAATGAAACTGGCTCTTGGACTTCAATCACAACACCTCCCAAGCCAAGGCTGCGTAGCCACCATTGGCAATTTTGATGGCGTCCACCTGGGCCATCGGGCGGTCATCGAGCGACTCCGAAGCGAAGGCGAACGCCTTAACCTTCCCGTCTGTGTCGTCATTTTTGAACCGCAACCCAGGGAATTCTTTGATCCAGAGCAGGCTCCACCGAGGCTGATGCGGCTCCGCGAAAAAGTGGATCGATTATCAGAACTTCCGGTCGATCACCTGCTGATCCTTAGATTCAATCAGGCCCTCGCGCAAATGAGCCCGGAGGCCTTCATCAAAACCATCCTGGTGGACGCCTTGACCCTCCGTTACCTCGTCATTGGTGATGATTTCCGTTTCGGCCGTCAGCGCGCAGGGGACTTTAACCGTCTCCTCACTGCGGGGTCAGAGCATGGCTTTGAGGTGGTCGACACGGCCTCCGTCATGGTGGAGGGTGAAAGGGTCAGCAGCACCTTGATTCGGGAAGCCCTGATCCAGGGACAACTGGAGCGAGCGGCACGGCTCCTCGGCAAACCCTATGAAGTTTGCGGTCGGGTCATCCACGGCCAAAAACGCGGCCGCACCATCGGATTTCCAACCGCCAACCTCTTGTTGCAGCGCAAAAACACTCCAGTCCATGGGGTGTTTGCCGTTACAATGCGCGGTTTAGGGGAGCCCCCGATACCGGGGGTTGCCAACGTGGGCGTCCGGCCAACCGTGACCGGCAGTGAGACGATCCTGCTTGAAACCCACCTCCTTGATTTCAAGGGTGACCTCTACGGCAAACGCGTCGAGGTTGAATTTCATTCGAAGCTGCGCGAGGAACGCCGCTTCAAAGACCTTCTGGCGCTTAAGGCCCAGATTGAACTGGATATCATCGCCGCGCGCGCCTTTTTCGCCGGCGTCACGAATCACCCGAGCGTTTAGATCATGACTGCCGATTACAAAGCCACGCTGAATCTTCCTGCCACTGATTTCCCCATGAAGGGCAATTTGCCTCAACGGGAACCTCAGCAACTGACTCAGTGGCAGTCCATGGACCTTTATGGAAAAATCCGTAAGGCCCGAAAGGGGCAGCCCCTTTTTGTGCTCCACGATGGCCCCCCCTACGCGAATGGCGAGATTCATATCGGCCATGCGGTCAACAAGGTCCTTAAAGATTTCATCGTCAAGAGCAAGAATCTTCAAGGCTTTGACGCCCCCTTTGTCCCCGGCTGGGACTGTCACGGCCTCCCCATTGAATTGATGGTCGAAAAGAAGATCGGTAAGGCCGGAGTGAAGGTCGAACCCGCCGCCTTCAGAACAGCCTGCCGCGAGTATGCGGGCCACCAGGTGGAGACCCAGCGTGAGGAATTTATCCGCTTAGGGGTCCTTGGCGACTGGCAGCAGCCTTACCTGACGATGGATTTTGCCTTTGAGGCCGATATCGTTCGAGCCCTTGGAAAAATAAACGCCCAAGGGCACCTGGTCAAGGGCGCCAAACCGGTTCACTGGTGCACCGACTGCGGTTCTGCGCTGGCTGAAGCCGAGGTTGAATACGAGAACAAGCACTCCCCAGCCATTGATGTCCGCTTCCCTGTCGTCAGCGAGGAAACCCTGCTGTCGAGGTTTCCAACACCCCCATCAGATCCCGGCCAGGGACCGATCGCCATCGTGATCTGGACCACCACCCCCTGGACCCTCCCTGCGAATCAGGCCGTGGCTCTCGGTCCTGAGATTGAATATGTCTTGATCGAGTGCCCTTTAAATCATGAACGCCTGATCGTCGCCGATGGCCTCCTCGGGGAGGTTCTTTCACGCTGGGAGATCAGCGACTACCGCGTGATAGCAAGGGCTTTAGGTTCAGCGCTTGAAGGGGTGCGACTCCAGCATCCTTTTGACCCCAGGGAGGTCCCGGTCATTGTCGGCGACCATGTGACGCTCGATGCCGGCACCGGCGCTGTCCATACCGCGCCGGGACATGGTCAGGAAGACTATGTCGTGGGCATGCGTTACCAACTACCTGTCGAAAACCCGGTCGGGGATGATGGTAAATTCCTCCCCAACACCCCGCTCTTTGCGGGCGAACATGTCATGAGCGTCCACCCCCATGTCATTGACGTCCTCAAGCAGCACGGCCATCTGGTTCACGCGGCCCGCGTTGAGCACAGCTACCCCCATTGCTGGCGCCACAAGACCCCCGTGATCTTTCGAGCGACACCCCAGTGGTTCATCTCGATGGACGCAGAAGGCCTTCGCGAGAAGGCTCTCGGCGAAATTCAGCGGGTTCACTGGATCCCGGATTGGGGACAAGCACGCATTGAGAACATGGTCGGCCATCGACCCGACTGGTGCGTGTCCCGTCAGCGCAACTGGGGGGTTCCGATTACTCTCTTCGTCCACCGCGAAACCAATGAACCCCACCCACAGACGGCCGAGCTGATCGAAGCCGTTGCGAAGCGCATCGAAACCCGCGGCATCGAAGCCTGGTTCGACCTCCATCCCAGCGACCTTTTAGGCGAGGACGCTCAGGAGTATAAAAAAATCACCGATACCCTCGATGTCTGGTTCGATTCAGGGGTCACCCATTTTGGTGTCCTTCAACGGAGGCCAGAACTTCATTTTCCGGCGGATCTCTACCTTGAAGGCTCAGACCAACACCGCGGCTGGTTCCAATCATCCCTTTTGACATCGGTGGCGATTGGCGACGTCGCGCCCTATCGCGAGGTATTGACCCATGGCTTCGTCGTCGATGCCGACGGCAAGAAAATGTCAAAGTCGAAGGGCAACGTGGTCGCCCCCCAAAAGGTCATGCAGAACCTTGGCGCCGATGTTCTGAGACTCTGGGTGGCTGCCACCGATTACCGGCAGGAAATGCATGTCTCCGATGAAATCCTCAAGCGGACAGCCGATGTTTACCGACGCCTTAGAAATACGGCCCGCTACCTGTTGGCGAATCTCGAAGGCTTTGTTCCAGACCGCGATCTCTTGCCCCTCGAGGCTTTGCTGCCGCTCGACCGCTGGGCCGTCGATCGGGCGTTTCAATTACAGGCCGAGGTGATCGAGGCCTATCAGACCTACCAGTTCCATACCGTCTATCAGCGGGTCCATCATTTTTGCTCGGTGGACCTTGGCAGTTTTTATCTCGATATCCTCAAAGATCGCCAGTACACCGCACAAGAAAACAGTCCCTTGCGGCGATCTGGTCAGTCCGCGATGTACCATATGGTCGAGGCCCTGGTTCGCTGGCTGGCGCCGATCTTAAGCTTTACCGCTGAAGAAATCTGGCATCACCTCCCAGGAGACCGAGCTGAATCCGTGTTCCTTGAAACCTGGTACGAAGGACTCGCCCCCATGGATCAGGTCTCCCCCTTCGACCAGGCCTTCTGGGAAGACCTTCAGGCGATCAGGGAATCCATCAGTAAGGCCATGGAAGGGCTCCGAAGCCAGGAGGCTATTGGCTCCTCACTTGATGCCGAAGTCCACCTTCATTGCAGCGAGGCGCGCTTTGAAAAGCTGGCGCCTATCGCCGACGATCTTCGTTTCATCTTTATTAATTCAAAGACACACGTCCTAAAGGATACCGGGGCTAGCGGTGGGAGCAGCGACATCGAAGGGCTCCGGATCGAGGTGATGACCTCAGTCCACCCCAAATGCATTCGCTGTTGGCAGCACCAGGAGGACGTGGGATCGAACGAGCGTCATCCCGAACTCTGCGGCCGTTGCGTGACCAACATTGAAGGGGGCGGCGAAAGCCGTCTTTTGGGGTAATCAGGATGCTGAAATGGCTCTGGCTCTCGGCTTTGGTTCTGGTGATCGATCAGACCACCAAACGCGTGGTTGATACGACCCTAAGGCTCTATGAATCGATCCCCCTCTTGCCTTCATTTTCTCTCACCTATCTCAGGAATCAAGGCGCTGCCTTCAGTTTTCTCTCAGGGGCTGGGGGCTGGCAACGCTGGTTTTTTATAGGTCTCGCCGTCATCGCGAGTGTCCTGATCTGTTTCTGGATCCGGCAAATACCCAACGACCGTAAGCTCGAAGCCAGCGCCTGGGCCTTGGTCCTTGGGGGGGCACTCGGCAACCTCATCGATCGGGTCCTCTATGGCTATGTGATCGATTTCCTGGATGTTTACTATGGCGAGTGGCACTGGCCCGCTTTCAATGTCGCAGACTCCGCCATCACGGTCGGTGTCATCTTCCTGCTGTTAGAGTCTTTAAGATCAAAGCCTACCCGCTGACTTTCATCCAAAAGACGCCCTTGAGAGCCGGCGAAAGGGTCGACACTATGAGAATCAAGAATCATCGGCTCGAAGGCATCCGCTTCATCGAGAGCCCCAATCAAGACCAACGACCGCTTGCAGAGGATCTCGACCTCATCGTAATCCACTGCATCAGTCTTCCTCCAGGCCAATTTGGCACCGAGGGAATTATTGAACTCTTCACCAATCGCCTCGATCCCGAGCAGCACCCCTATTATCAAGACATTGCATCGCTGAGGGTTTCAGCCCATCTGGTCATTCGACGGGACGGCGAGGTCATCCAGTTTGTCCCCTTTGATCGACGCGCCTTCCATGCTGGCATCTCTTCTTATCAGGGGCGGCCGGCCTGTAACGATTTTTCCATTGGCATTGAGCTTGAAGGAACCGATGACAGCGGCTACGAGGCGATTCAGTACGATCAGTTGAACCGAATCATTAAAGCCCTGATCATCACCTACCCGACGCTATCGAGGGATCGGATGGCGGGACATCAGGAGATTGCGCCCAATCGGAAGACCGACCCCGGGCCCTTTTTTGAGTGGCACCGACTTGATCGGGAAAATAGGTGAGCTCTTCAGGAGAGAGGGGATCACTAAAACCCCTTGATTCACGTCGAAAAAAAAGCCCCAAGATGGGGCTTTTTCATGCGTATTGTTTAAGCTGGGTCATTGTTCTTCCATCGCGGCAGTTAAAACGTTAGTCGTTACTTCTGTTTTCACGAATGTCCACGGTCGCCACCGCACCAATCAAGACGACAGTTAAAATCAAAATTTCCATCACAGACTCCTCTGGTTATTACACGCAGAATGACTGTAACAGAAAACAATGACCTTTATATTTTACTCATTGTTGCCGATTAGGAAATAGATGGCCCTGCGCCTCCCATCATAAAAAACCCGGGCTCACCCGGGTTTTTTATGATGCTCCCATGGAATGGGAAGCCCTTTTTGAGATCACTCCTGGTGACCGTGCTCCGCTCTCAATCTGAGCAACCGATCTTGTGAGTCCCGGTCAAGGACACGAACCGGCACCATAAGAGGCTGTGAGGCCATGCGATCGATCAAAAGAAATACCACTATCATGAGACTTAGAGATATCAGTTCCATCTGGACCCTCACTGGTTAAGCGGCAAATGCCAATTGTTAAGACGGCGAGTATCAATGAAAAGTTCCCGGTTGCCCGCCCTTAACCCGAGGCGGCCTCTCTCCTTGATCCCCGACCGGCGCACTCCAGGCATCTTCGACCAATAAAGCCACACGAGGACTGGTGAGCGTTTCAAGAAATGAAATCAGCGCCGCTCGCTCTTCAAGGGTCAACTTTAGGGGTTTTATCAAGGGATCTAAGGCCTCATGCTGAACGCCGCCCGCCTGATAAAAATCGATGACCGACGAAAGGGTCTGAAGACTCCCATCATGCATGTAAGGGGCGGTGAGTGCGACGTTGCGAAGGGATGGGGTTCGATAGGCCCAAAGGTCCTTGGGGTTCTGGGTCCATTCATAGCCGCCAAGATCAGAAGGTGGCGCGCCCGATACCGCGCCCAGTCGCTGAGGATCCATAAGATAGGTCACGCCAGGCGCTACCTGAACGAGGGTTTGATCCGTGCCAAGGCCCATGCTGGCGCGATAGCCAATCCCGGTATTATGGAGTGCATCATCGGTCAAAAAGGCCACACGTTGGTTGATCAGGTGGCAGCCTGAGCATCCCGCCTGGCCCTTGAAAAGAGCAAAGCCTCGTTGGGCCTCAAGACTGATGGCGCCTGCCTCGTGGCCGAAGTACCAGCGATCAAAAGGCGAATCACCCGCGACCAGGGTCCTCTCATACGCTGCCAAAGCCTCCCCCACCGTACTCATATTCGCCGGCTGACCGCCAAAGGCCTTTTCAAAAAGGCCCCGATAGTCAGGAAGATGCTGCAAGGCACCTATGACGGTGCCCACAGAAGGGTTACCCATCTCGTTTGGCGCTAAAAGAGGACCCCAGACCTGCTGTTCGAGGGCCGTCTCCCGCCCATCATGAAAGAGGACCGGCCGGTAGGCCGCATTCAGGAGGGTCGGCGCATTCCGGCGAACAGATCGTCCCTCAAGGCCCACCGCCGTCGCCTGCTCTTGACTGGTAAATCCCTGCTCGGGGATATGACACATCGCACAGGAGATTGTGTGATTCAGTGACAGACGACGGTCATAAAAGAGTTTCCGCCCCAGCGCAATCTTGTCCCGAGTCAAGGGCTGCTGTGCGGGCACGGGGACCTTCGGAAGCCCAAGCCCTGGGTTCCTTGCAAGAGAAAGAAGATCCTGAGGGTGCCCATGCCGCTGACTTAAGGCAGCGGCATGGGTTTCATAATCGAGTGACTCATAGTGCCTCTTATCATCCCCCGCCGCCAAATGGGGAGATACCCCCAATGACGCCGATGGCACTTCCTTCGGAGCCTCCATCAGAAGCGTCTCAAGATCAGCCATGACTAAATCCGGATGGAGCAAAGACGTGCTGTAGATATTCCGTATCGCTCCCTGATCATCCAACAGGAACAGGCGAAGGGCATGAGAAAATCGCTGCCCCTTTGGGGTCTGTTCAGCGTCCAAGGACTGCCCATAGGCCTTCAAAATCGGCTCAAGGTCTCTCTTTGAATCGGTGGTCAGAAAATGCCAGTCGGATGCCGCTGCGTTCAACGACTCACCAAAACGCGCCATGACCGCCGGCGTGTCTTTGTCAGGATCAAAACTGAGCGTCATGAGTCTGACGCGGGCCTTGAGGGCTGGATGCTTCAAAAGGGCCGCCTGAACTTGATGCAGAACCATGGTTGCCATCGGGCAACCTCCGGCATCATCACAGCTGGTGTAGATAAAGCTCAAAAGGACTACCCGACCCTTGATCAGGGCAGAGAGCGAGGTGGCCGAACCATTGGATTCAAGGACTTGGCCATCGCCAGCGGACCCCATTACCGGCAAGCGATAGGAACCTGCGGCCGGCGCGGCATAGGGGAGGGGGGACTTCAAAGCTGCCCCTTCTAAGGGATCGGCGGCACGCGCCGAAAGCCCCCAAAGAAGAGGCAGGAACCAACAAAACCCTTTGAGGCTCAAGGCGATTTAGCGAGCGGCTCCACTTGAGGCCTTGCCGCTAGACCCGAATAGAGGGCATGGGCACCAAAACGCATTTGGTGCGGCCGGCCGAGCTTCTCTGCGGTAAAGTCGATACTGAACACCGGCTTGAGTTCCTTGCCATTCCATTCGTAAAGTTTCAGAAACTGTTCATTGTCGGTCCCCTTCTTATCCCAGTTGGCGAGCAGCGAGGACGTGAAATAAAGGCGCTTGCCGTCCCAACTCGAGGACACCATGTTGAGCTGGGCACCGATATGTTTCTGGTAAATTTCAACGGGCTTTTCAGGATGCGTGATATCAAAGGCGTGGGTATTCCCGTCCATGAAGGTATTCACCCACAAGAGCTTATCATCACTGGAGATCGAGAGATCCACCGGCAGCGGAATCAATTTTGGATCCCCAATATCGGCCACATCCTTAGCCTGCCATTCGCCCTTGGCATCCTCCTGAATCAACCAGATCTTTGAAGTGAGGGCCGTCGAGGTGAAGCAGTAGTTATTCGAATCACCCAAGGCGCAACGAATTTCAAGGGGCGCTCCTGGCACATCAAAGACCTTCTTGGGCTTTCGGGTGTGAAGATCCCAGGTCACTACGGTGTTGCCAAAATGCTTCATGGCCTCCGGGTCCTTCAGCATCTTGCCAAAATCCATCATGTAATTGTTCCATCCGGTAAAGGAGGACGTCAGCAGAAGGTTCTTCCGCGGCAGCGCCCGAACATCGTAGTTATACCCATCGGCATACTTTCCCGTTTTGATCGCACCTTGAAGGTCACTGTCGGTGGGCATCCAATGCGTTGCCACGAATTCACCCTCGTTGGTGTATTCGACCATCGCCGTTCTGCCGCCATGATCCTTATTATTTGATAGCCCGGTGATCAGCATGCGACCGGGTAGCGCATAGAGAGAATGGGGACCAACCACCCCACCGCTGCGGGCGACAAAATCAGTGATGGTCTTCACCCGCTTCGGCTTGAGAGGATCCGACTTGACGTCAAAGACAAAAATCTTGCTGGTATCGAGACCTGACGCCCAAAGATACTCACGGTCGTCAGTAAAGTCTGAATGATGCGCTTCGTTGCGGCCACCGACCGACACCGAATCAATCACCTTGCCGAATCGTTCCGATTTCGGATTGACATCAACGGTGACCAGTTTGTCCTGCTCATCGCCAACCCCCTCGGTGCCGAGGGTCCAGACATAGAGGACGTCTTCTTGTCCTGTTATCTTCTTCATGTAAGGGGACGCACAGGTTTCATCGGCCCTCAAAGGCGATGACACAAAACCGCCCAGCGCCAACACGAATATCAGCAGCTCAAAGGTTTTCAAGGGCTTGTCGTTTGATCGATGGAAACACTTCAACATGGCTCTGCTCCTGGTGAATTTTTGATGATGCTTTTGGTTTGATTCTGCGTGCTCAGGGATCATCATGATGCGCTGTAGTGTAATCACGAAAAACCTTTGGCACCATACACCCTGGATCGACGAACACCCAAAGCCAGTCGCCAGAGGCGGCAAGGACCTATAAAATAAGACACCACCAAGACCATGACCCCCAAGCACCTCTAAAGACGTCGAGAACCCAATGATCACCACGGACCTCATAGGGAGCATCGCCGGCACCCTCACGACGATCGCTTTTCTGCCTCAGGTCCTTAAAACCTATCGCTCGCGATCGGCGAAAGATATTTCCTTGGTGATGTTTTTGCTGTTCAGCTTCGGCGTCTTTCTCTGGCTCCTCTATGGCATCCAAATTCAGGCCATGCCGATCGTGATCTCCAACGCCGTCACCTTGGCGCTGTCTCTCAGTATCCTGATGATGAAATTCTGGTTTGAAAGGAAGATCAAAAGGGGATGACAACCACCTGGTTGGCCCTGGCTCTTCGACTGATCGTCATCGGGTGTCTGATCAGGCCTGCCGCCGCCTTTGGAGGCCCTGGGCCAGATCACATTGAACAGGCGGCCCGGCGTCTTCAATCAGAGTGGTCCGAAGTGTTCTACCTCGCCCCACGTCAAACCAAGACGGCTCGCTATCAGGATCTTTTGACAAGGATCCAGACCCTCAAGGCCCAGGTGCCGGATCGCGCCGAACCGTTGATTGTCGAAGCGATCATTCTCTGCACCTACAGTGCATCGGCGCTGGGGCTTGATACCCTCGAGCTCCTAGAAACGTCCCGCGATCTCCTTAAGAAGGCCATTGCCATGGATCCTTTCGCGCTCGAAGGGGCCGCCTATGTGACGCTGGGTAACCTCTACCGCCGACTCCCAGGCTGGCCCCTGCTTTATGGTGATCGCAAGATCGCAAGAGAATATTTCGAATCCGGCGTCAAACGCTATCCCGAGGGGATCGACACCAATTTTTTCTATGGCGACTTTCTCCTTGAGGAAGGCGAGGGACCCCAGGCGATCCCCTATCTTGAGAAAGCGGCGCAGGCGCCCATTCGGGCGACCCTCAGAGTCTCAGATACCCGCCTTAAGGAAGAACTGAAGACGATCTTGAAAGATGCCCGCAATGGCACGACGACCCGATCAGACTTCTTCGGCCTATTTACGCCCTCCTTTAAGGAATAAGGATATGGCTCCGACCGACGCCCACACAGAAGTCATACCGTCGCTTTCAGACGCCTTAAGCGCCCTGATGGAAGGACGCTGGCAACGCTTCGTGGATCGGGCCGGCAGCGACCGCATTGCGGCCCTTGAGGCGCCTCAACGGGCCTCTGCCAAAAGGATCTTGGGGTTCAGCGCCTTTGTCACTGACCAGTGCACCCGAAGACCGGATCTCCTGTTCGATCTCCTCAAGAGCGGTCGCCTATTGAGAGCACCTCACCCCGGTGAATGTGCGGGCTTACTGTCATCCGTTCTATCAGGCGCCACCGATGAAACCAGCCTGATGGCCGCCCTTCGATCCTTCAGAAACCAAGAGATGGTGAGGATCGCCTGGCGGGACATCATCGCCTTTGCGCCGCTTGAAGAGACCCTGAACGACATGACCAGCCTCGCCGAGGCGACCGTCAAGCAATCGCTGGATCAGCTCTTCACGTGGGCCATCGAACGTTACGGCAGCCCTTTGAATGAGCGCGGCGAACCGCAGAACCTGATCGTCCTTGGGATGGGAAAACTCGGCGCTTTTGAACTCAACTTTTCCTCCGACATCGACCTCATCTTTGCCTTTCGCTGCAATGGATCGCTCGATGACCGAAAGGAAACCAGCTATGGAGAGTTTTACACCCGACTCGCACAACGCCTGGTCAAAGTGCTGGATACCCCAACCGAAGACGGCTTTGTCTTCAGAGTCGATACGCGCCTTAGGCCCTTTGGCGATTCTGGACCCTTGGTGATGAGCTTTGAAGCCTTAGAGGCCTACTACCAAAGTCAGGCTCGGGAATGGGAGCGTTATGCCATGGTCAAGGCCAGGACTATTGCCGGCGACCTTGAGGGTGGACAGGGTCTTGAAGCCTTCTTGAAACCGTTTGTTTACCGCCGCTACCTTGATTTTCGGGCGTTAGGAGAGCTCCGGGACATCAAGGCCAAGATCAGCCAGGAACTTCGCCGGAAAGACCTAAAAGACAACATTAAACTCGGCCCTGGAGGGATTCGCGAAATCGAATTCATCGCGCAGGCTTTTCAATTGATCCGCGGCGGCCAGGTCAAAAGCCTCCAGCAGCGGGAGGTCCTGAGGGTTTTGCGCGAGCTTGGAAGACTCGGCCTTCTCAGCCAGGATGTGGTCGATACCCTGATGAACGCCTATGCGACCCTTCGGCGGGTCGAAAATCGGCTGCAGCAGCGCGCAGACGAACAAACCCACTCCCTCCCCGAAAATGACCTGGCCCGGGAAGCCTTGGCGGTGGTGCTCGGAGAGGCTGACTTTGAAACCTTCAAGAGGTCATTGGATACGACGCGAGAGGCCGTCCATCTTATTTTCATGGAGGTCATCGGGGAAACCCAAGAGCCTCATAGCCCCGATCTTCTGGGAGCCCTCAAGGACGAACTGACCCCATCACTCCTGGCCTTAGGCTTGAAGCCCATAGAGGCGATCGCCGAACGCCTGATGTCCTTTGGACACCGGCCGATCATTCAGAAACTCTTGCCGGGTGGCCAAAAGGAACTTCGGCGCTTGTTACCGGAACTGCTCAAAGTCGTTGCCGCAACGGCCGATCCAGAAGTCACGCTGGAGCGGGTCCTCGAGGTCATCGAGGCCATCGCTGGTCGCACCGTTTATCTGAGTCTCCTCGCTGAAAATCAGCCCGCAAGACACCATCTGGTTCAGCTGGTGGCGGCAAGTCCCTGGATCAGTCGGGAGATCTCAAAACACCCCTTCTTGCTGGATGAATTGCTCGATCCAAGGACCTTTCTAAAGCCACTGACCCCGGCAGAACTGCAGCAGGATCTCCACCGAAAAATTGAGGACATTGATCCACAAGACATCGAAGCGCTGATGCGGGTCCTTCGGGAATTTAAGCAAGCAAATGTCCTTCGGGTGGCCGCCGCAGATCTTTTTGGCCTGTTACCGCTGATGGTGGTCAGCGACGACTTAACCCTGATCGCGGAAGTTCTTCTTGAGCGTTGCCTCACCGAAGCCTTCAACAGCACCGTTCATCAGGTCGGTCTCCCGATGGGCGCCAACACGATCTTCGATGCCGGCTTCGGCGTCATTGCCTACGGCAAGCTCGGTGGCCTTGAACTGGGTTATGGCTCTGATCTTGATCTTGTCTTTCTCTATCAGGGCGATGGACTTTCAATGACACAAGGTGAAAACCCCAAAAGTCTCGCCGAATTTTTTGCCCGTCTAGCCAAGCGCATCATTCATCTTGTCGCCACCAACACCCCGTCAGGAATTCTCTATGAGACCGATCTGAGGCTCCGCCCCTCGGGACACTCAGGCCTTCTGGTGAGTCGCCTTGAAGCCTTCGAATGCTACCAGATGGACACGGCCTGGACATGGGAACAGCAAGCCTTGGTCAAGGCACGCTTCATTGGTGGCGACCCCTCGGTGAGAGCGACCTTTGAACGCATCCGGCAAACATCCTTAAGGCGCCCACGGCACATCGATCCCCTGAAGGAGGAGATCAGGACGATGCGGGAAAAAATGCGCGCATCCCTCAGCCCCCATGACCCCCTCCGCTTTCATCTAAAGCACGATGCCGGCGGTATCGTGGATATCGAGTTTCTTGTACAATTTGGCGTCTTATCTAAGGCCCACTTGGATCCGAATCTGACCAAATGGACGGATGTAGTCCGCCTTCTGGAGTGTCTCGCGGCATCAGAATTTCTGAGCCACGAGGACGCTGATTTCCTGAAGGAGACCTATTGCACCTACCGAGGCCGCGCGCATCGCTTGGCGTTAGAGGATGTGCCCGCCTCCGTCCCGGCCACCGAATATAGGGCGCTTCGCGATCGCGTGATGGGCCTTTGGCAAACCCTGATCGGCTAATGGCCCATTGAATGTTTGAGCCTTATCCAAAGCGATAGGCCGACGAAACCCTGGCCCCAATCTGAATGCGGAGAACGATTATGTCGATGGACGACAAAGACGGCGTCATCTGGCTTGACGGTGAATGGCTGCCCTGGCGCGAGGCTAAGGTGCATGTGCTCACCCACACGCTGCACTATGGCTGTGGGGTTTTCGAAGGCCTGAGGGCTTACCAGACGGCCAAGGGTCCCGCCATTTTTCGATTGAGGGACCATACGGATCGGCTGTTTCGTTCCGCCCACATCATGAAAATGGAGATTCCTTTTGACAAGGACACGCTGGACCAGGCGCATTGCGAAGCCATCAGCCGGAATCAGCTCAAGAGCGCCTACATTCGCCCGATGGCCTTTTTCGGCGCCGAAGCGATGGGACTTCATGCGAAAGGCATCAAAACCCACATGATGATCGCCGCCTGGGAATGGGGCAGCTATCTCGGCGAAGAAAATATGGCCCGAGGCATCAAGGTCAGAACCTCCTCCTACACCCGCAATCATGTCAATAGCCAGATGTGTAAGGCGAAGGCGAACGGCAATTACGTCAATTCGATTCTGGCGGTTCGTGAGGCGATCGAATGCGGCTGCGATGAAGCCCTCCTTCTGGATCATGAAGGCTATGTGGCTGAAGGCAGCGGTGAAAACATCTTCATCGTGCGTAAAGGCAAGCTCTATACCCCGGACCTCACCAGTGCTCTTGAGGGGATTACCCGCGAAACGATCTTTACCATCGCCCACGAACAGGGTCTTGAGGTCATCGAAAAGCGGATCACCCGAGATGAGGTCTATGTCGCCGATGAGGCGTTCTTCACCGGTTCGGCGGCCGAAGTCACGCCCATCCGGGAGCTCGATGGTCGCAAGATCGGGGCCGGTGGGCGGGGGCCTCTCACCGAAAAACTTCAGAGTCTTTACTTCGATCTTGTCTACGGCCGACGGGATGACCACGCCGAGTGGCTCACCTTGACCCAGCGGACGAGCACCTCGTAGCGTATTCCTCTCAGCTTGAAGCCCATGATGGGTTGTTTAATTCGGAGGCCTCCCCCATGACCCAACGATTCTGCGCGCTCTCTATCCTGACAGGCGCCCTCATGGGATTGTCAGCCTGTAGCAGCCCCTCCCTAAAGGTCATCCGGGAGATCGACCCCAAGACCGACTTCTCCAAGATCGGAAGCTTCGGTTTTGACCCCCACGCCGGCTCGGTAGATTCCGCTGCCGCAGAAAAGACCCGGGAACGTCTTCAGCTCGATCAATTGATCATGGGGCACGTTTCTCTCCAACTCAAAGCGCGGGGCCTCCGTCAGGATGAACTTCATCCCGACATGACGGTGGCCTGGTCCTTTGGTGAGTGGAGTGTCGACAGCCACAAGATCCCCAATGGCGGTTACGGAAGCCAAGGGATCATGTTTCCAGGCGCTCATGGCTCCTTAATACCCAAAGGCTCCGATGGCCGAGCGGCGCCCCCGTCAGTGGACCCCTACTCCAGTGAGCATGAGGAAGCACGGCTCGACATTCGACTGATGGATCCCAAGACATCAAAAGTCATCTGGCACGCTCAGGTTACCGATGATAAGGACTTTGGCTACTTCAGATCAGCACAGAGCGACCGGATTGGCCAGGCGATCGATACCCTCCTCGAGGGATTCCCGACGCACGGGACGATGGCCCCGACCACCCCGTGATGTCGCCTATTGAAATAGGAAGAACCCGCCCACAGATTGGCCGTATGGTTTGACTTGGGTGACTCACCCTGCCTTGAAGCCCGGGTTTAAACCATCATCTCCCACTCTGTAAGGACCCGGTATGTTGAAACAGACGATCTTTCTCTTGATGATGGCCGCCATGGCCACCTCAACCCCGGCGGCTGCGGCGTTGCCGCTGGCCCTCGAGGGCCAGGCACTCCCAAGCCTTTCACCGATGTTAAAGCGGATCATGCCGGGTGTTGTCAACATCTCGACCAAGACCCAAATCCAGCAAGCAGAGCATCCCTTGATGCGGGATCCGGTGTTCCGGCATTTCTTTAATGTTCCCAATATGCCGAGCCAGCGAGAAAGTTCGAGCCTTGGCTCCGGCGTGATTGTCGATGCCAAACGCGGTTACGTTATGACCAATAATCATGTCATCGACAAAGCCGATGAAATCACGGTCACCCTTAATGATGGTCGAAAACTCAAAGCCAAACTGGTGGGAGCGGACAAAGAATCCGATATCGCCGTGATCCAGGTCCCAGGGGACCATCTGACGGCGTTACCCATCGCCAATTCTGATCAACTAGAGGTCGGCGATTTCGTGGTGGCGGTCGGCAACCCCTTTGGCCTTGGCCAAACCGTGACCTCCGGGATCGTCAGCGCTCTCGGCCGCTCAGGACTTGGCATCGAAGGCTACGAGGATTTTATTCAAACCGATGCGTCCATTAATCCTGGCAACTCAGGGGGCGCGCTGGTTGACCTTCATGGCCAACTGGCTGGAATCAATACCGCCATCCTCGCGCCCAATGGCGGTAATGTCGGCATTGGCTTCGCCATTCCCGTCAACATGGCGATGAGTATCATGAATACCTTGGTCACCCATGGCGAGGTCAAGCGTGGTCTCCTCGGTGTCACGGTGCAGGATCTGACCCATGAGCTGGTCGATGCCTTCAAACTGAATCAGACCCAAGGAGCTGTCATTACCAGCGTTAAGCCCGGCTCCCCCGCTGAGTCGGCGGATCTTGAGGCAGGCGATGTTGTCCTCACCATCAACGGCAAGAAGGTCAAGAACAGTGCCGATGTCCGCAACATCATTGGCTTAGCCCAAATTGGGGATACCGTCGAGGTCGAAGTCATCCATCATGGTTCGACGGTGATCCGGGAAGCGACCGTGGCCGCCCCAAGGATCATTGAATCGGATGGTGCAACCCTCCATCCAAAGCTCGCTGGCCTCAAGCTCCGCGATGTCCAAGACCCCAACGGCGGTGCCGGGGTCCTCATTGACCAGATGAATACCGCCTCTTATGCCTACCAAGTCGGCTTAAAGCCCGGCGATGTGATCGTGGCTGCCAACCGGAAACCCACCGAGTCGACAAAGGATTTGCAGCATGCCGTCAAGGGCACCCGCGAGATCCTGTTGAATGTCATGCGGGGCCAACAGGGCCTCATCGTCGTCCTTCGCTAGAGGTTGCGCCCTTGCTCAAAGGCTTGGGCCAACGTGGCAGAAGAAGGCCTTCAGGTAATCGGTCTCAGGGATCGCGGGGTGGATGGGATGATCCTTCGCCTGTCCTCCCCGCGCTATAAGGACCAGATGGCGATCAAGATGGCGGGATGCAGCCCTTAAGAGATCTTGAAGCTGTTCTCTCGACAGATGGAACGAGCACGAGGCAGAAACCAAGAGCCCCCCCGGGCTTAGAAGCTGAAGCGCCATCTGATTCAGGCGACGATAGGCCTCAAAACCCTTCGGGTGATCCTTCTTCCGCTTAATGAAGGCGGGTGGATCAAGGATGATGACATCGAAGTGATCGCGTGATTCCCGGGCCGCCTTGAGAAAATCAAAAACATCCATCTGGTGGACCTTCAAGCGATCCGAAACCCCGTTGAGTAAGGCATTTTGAAGGGCTAATTCAAGTGCTTGAGCCGACGCATCGACACAATCAACAGAGCGGGCGCCCTGAAGTGCTGCCGGTATCGCCCAAGCACCGGTGTAGGAAAAAAGATCGAGCACCCGCTTTCCCGCCACCATATCCGAGAGCAGTGCCCGATTATCTCGGTGATCGAAAAACCAGCCCGTCTTCTGCCCCGCCAAGGGATCCATCAGGAAACGTGCGCCGTTTTCCTCGATCTCGATCGATTCAGCCACCGAACCCATCACCACCTCGGTATGCGGCTCAAGACCTTCAAGCGACCTCAGACTGGAGGTATTTCGAAGGATGATGGCCCGAGGTGATAAAGACGCCTCCAAGGCTTTGAAGATCCATGGCTGGAGGCGCTCCATGCCGGCCGTATTGGTCTGGATCACAACCACATCGCCAAAACGATCGACAATGAGACCCGGTAGCCCATCACTTTCACCAAAGATCAGCCGGTAAAAAGGCCGTCCGTAAGACCCCTCACGCAGCCTAAGCGCTCGTTCGAAGCGCTTCTGGAAGAACCCCTGATTAATCGCTTCATGGGGATCCCGCGTCAAAAGGCGACCTGCAATCAGGGAGTCAGCATGCGTGGTGATCACCCCGAGCGCCTCGCCCCGGGCATTCTCAAGCAAGGCCAACGTGCCGCGTTCTAAGCCCTTGAGGGGCGTTGCTGCAACATCCACCTCGTTACTAAAAACCCATAGGTGCCCGCCACGCAGCCGGCGATCTTCATTCTTCTTGAGGCGTAGCAAGGGGTAATCAGTCATGGGAATCCCGTCGGTGGTTGGTAAGCGCTGAATCGTGATGCATTCTAACCGCCGGCACTCAAGATCAACGCCAACAGGAGCTGATGAGGTAGAATAGAGTCTTTTAAGCCCCCTCCTTGGACGAAAGCAAGTGGAACACTTTCACGGCACGACGATAGTCTGTGTCCGCCGGGGCCCTCAAGTGGTTATCGGCGGGGATGGTCAGGTCACTCTCGGCAATACCATCATGAAAGGCAATGCCCGTAAAGTCAGGCGGCTCTACCATGGCCGCGTCCTTGCGGGTTTTGCAGGCGCTACCGCCGATGCCTTTACCCTGTTTGAGCGCTTTGAGGGAGAGCTTGAAAAACAGCGCGGCAACCTCACCCGGGCGGCGGTAGAGCTGGTCAAGGACTGGCGGACCAACCGGATGCTCCAACGCCTTGAAGCGCTGCTCGCTGTTGCCGACGACAAGGTCTCCCTGATCATCTCGGGAAACGGCGATGTCATCGAACCAGAGAATGGCTTGATTGCCATTGGTTCCGGCGGGCCGTTTGCCCAGTCGGCAGCACGGGCACTGCTTGAGAATACTGATCTTGATGCCCGCCAGATCGTTGAACGCTCCCTCGCGATTGCCGCGGACATCTGTATCTATACCAACCACCATCGCACCATCGAAGAACTGACGTCGACACCAGACGTCGAACCCGCATGACGGACCTGACCCCCATCGAGATTGTCGAGGAACTCGACAAGCACATTATTGGCCAAGCCGATGCCAAGCGGGCCGTGGCGATTGCGCTCAGGAACCGTTGGCGGCGCGCCCAGGTTGCCGAGGGACTCCGGGAGGAAATTACCCCAAAGAACATTTTGATGATTGGCCCAACCGGCGTTGGCAAAACTGAAATCGCCCGGCGCCTCGCAAAGCTCGCGCAAGCCCCTTTTATTAAGGTCGAGGCAACGAAATTCACCGAAGTGGGTTATGTCGGACGGGATGTCGAATCGATCATTCGTGACCTCATCGACGCCGCCCTCAAAATGGCCCGGCAGGAGGCCATCAAACGAGTCACCGAAGAGGCGCATCGGGCCGCCGAGGAACGCGTTCTCGATATCCTGCTCCCTGGCGTCGCTGGCTGGTCCGGCGAGGAGGGGGCGGCCGCTGCCCCCTCCCCAACCCGAGAAACTTTCCGCCAACGGCTTCGGGATGGCGTCCTTCATGACAAGGAGATCGACATTGAGGTCAGCGCGACACCGGTCGGCGTTGAAATTATGGCGCCACCGGGTATGGAGGAAATGAGCAGCCAGCTCCAGAGCATGTTCCAGAACCTCCATACCGGTCGCACCAAGACCCGGAAGCTCAAAATCGCTGAAGCCTTGAAGATTCTCCAAGAGGAAGAATCCTCCAAAATGGTGAATGAGGAAGAGCTCAAGCACAAAGCCATCGAAGCGGTCGAGCAGAACGGCATCGTCTTTATCGATGAAATCGACAAGATCTGCAAACGGTCCGAACATGGTGGTCCTGATATTTCCCGGGAAGGCGTTCAGCGGGACCTTCTCCCCTTGGTTGAAGGCTCCACGGTGAGCACTAAATTCGGCATGATCAGAACCGATCACATCCTCTTCATCGCCTCCGGCGCCTTCCACCTTTCAAAACCCTCAGATATGATCCCGGAAATGCAGGGTCGCTTCCCGATCAGGGTCGAACTGCATGCCCTTGAAAGCGCCGATTTCGTCAGAATCCTGACGGAACCCGACGCCTCTCTGACCCGGCAATATGGCGCACTTTTGGAGACCGAGGGCGTCAACCTCCATTTCACCCCCGAGGGAATCGCCCGAATTGCGGAGGTCAGCTTTGAGGTCAACGAACGAACGGAGAATATAGGCGCGCGGCGGCTCCACACGGTCCTCGAACGCCTCCTTGAAAAGATCTCTTTTGAGGCTCCGACTCATCGAGGCCAGAACGTCTTGATTGATGCTGAATATGTGAACCTCCAGCTGGGCGCCATTGCCCTTAATGAGGATCTCAGCCGTTATATTCTTTAAAAAGAAGCACCTATGAGTCAGCGCGTCCCAACCCATATCACCCTGCATCAAGCCTCGCGGCGGCTCGAGATCGGATTTGATGAAGGCGAGACCTTTAGCCTTCCCTTTGAATACCTTCGGGTGTTTTCTCCATCCGCTGAAGTCCAAGGGCATGGTCCAGGTCAAGCGGTGCTTCAGATGGGCAAAGAATCCGTGATCATCACCGAGATTCGGCCTGTCGGCCACTATGGCATCTGCCCAAGTTTCAACGATGGTCACCAAACGGGGATTTATACCTGGGACTACCTCTACGAACTAGGCGTCACCCAGCCGCAACGCTTTCAGGAATACCGTGAAGCGATCGCACAACAGGGTCAGCTTCAGGTCGAAGGGTCCCCCATAGCCTGAGAATCCCACAAGGATTCACGCATTAACTGAAGAGAGGTCTTTGATGACGGATGAAACCACCCATTTTGGCTTCCGGCAGGTGCCAGAGGGCGAAAAAGCCCATCTGGTCCGCTCGGTCTTTGATTCCGTTGCCGGCAAATACGACTTGATGAATGACCTCATGTCGATGGGTGTCCATCGGATCTGGAAACGCATCGCTCTCCAGCTGAGCCATGTCCGTTATGGCGAAAGTGTTCTCGACCTGGCCGGTGGCACCGGCGATATGACCGCCCTGTTCAGGGAACGGGTCGGTGATCGCGGCCACGTCGTTCTCTCGGATATCAATGCTGAAATGCTGACCCGCGGGCGTGATCGGCTGATCGACGATGGGGTCACCTCTGGGGTGGAGTTCGCCCAAATTGATGCTGAAAAACTGCCCTTTGAGGATCAAAGTTTCGATTGCGTGTGCATTGCCTTCGGGCTTCGGAATGTGACCCATAAGGACGCGGCGTTGAAATCCATGTACCGGGTCTTGAAACCTGGCGGGCGTGTCATCATCCTCGAATTCTCCGAGGTCAAGGGCGCCTTCTTCAAGAAGACCTATGACCTTTATTCCTTCAAACTGCTCCCGATGATGGGGAAGCTCATCGCTCAAGACGCAGAAAGCTACCGCTATCTCGCTGAAAGCATCCGGATGCACCCCAATCAGGACGCCCTGAAAGACATGATGAGTGCCGCCGGATTTGAGCGCTCAGAGTACTTCAATCTCACCCATGGGGTGGTGGCTATTCATCGAGGTTACCGCCTTTGAGCAAGAACCATCCCCTGCTGGCGGCAAGCCTCTCGGAAAGCTTAAGAACACTGATTCGCCATCATGTGGCGGAGTCTGAAGAAGGGAGAGAGGCGCTTCATCGCCTTAAAGGGCAGATCATTGCCTTGCGGCTCCTGCCTTTTGATCGAGTCCTCTATCTCTGCCCGACAGCAGAGGATATCCAACTGATGACCGAGATCAGCGGCACCCCGGATGTCACCATCACCGGCAATCTGCCGGCGTTTTTCGAGGCGGCCAGAGCCAGCGCCTCAGCCGAGGCACTCAAGAGTAGCGCGCTGTCGATCGAAGGGAGCCTTCAAACGGCTCAGGATGTCCAGCATCTGACCCGTGCCCTCAATATCGATTGGCAACGTTTTCTGGCGCGTTATTTAGGATACCGTGTCGCAGGCTCCGTTCTCTCGGTCCTTCGCGGAGGCCGCGAGCATGCCCAAGAGTCCTTTGTAGCGCTGGAGACCAATCTGTCAGAGTATCTTCGGGAAGAGGTTCGACTATTACCTCAAAAACACCATACCGAGACGCTTTTTACCGAGATCGACACGCTCCGTTCCGATACCGATCGCCTGAAGGCCCGCTTGCAGCGACTGGAATCTCGCCTTCAATCACCCCCATCTGTCTCCCCCACGTGATCAGGACGGGTCACTTTCGGCGTCTTCGCCACATTCATCGGGTTCTCACCCAGCACGGTCTTGATGACCTGATCCCTCTCGCACAACTGCCCCTCTCACTGCGGCTCCTGATCGCCGCCGGCGGGCGCGGCTCGAAGGCCGCCAAAGCCTTGCCGCGGGGCGTTAGGATTCGTGAGTCGCTGGAAGAATTGGGGCCGATTTTTGTCAAATTCGGCCAGACCCTCTCGACCCGCCGCGATCTTCTCCCCGATGATATCGCCGAAGAGCTGGTGAAGCTTCAAGATCAGGTTCCCCCGTTCCCAGGGACCGAAGCTCGGGAGATGATCGAGACATCGCTTAAAAAACCCCTGGAGAGTCTTTTTAAAACCTTCGATGAGACTCCTCTCGCCTCAGCCTCGGTCGCGCAGGTGCACGCTGCCACCCTTCACGACGGTGACGAAGTCATCGTCAAGGTCCTAAGACCGGGGATTGAAACCCGTATCCTGACCGATCTTAGCCTCTTATTCGAGCTGGCTAGCCTGGCTGAGCGCTTTCTTCCTGAGGCCAAGCGCCTGCATCCGGTGGCTGTGGTCGGCGAGTTTAAAAAAACCATCCTTGATGAACTCGATCTGGTTCGGGAAGCCGCCAACGCGGCCGATATCCGCCGCCGCTTTGAGGACTCTGAGATTCTTTACATCCCGAGAGTCTATTTCGACTACACCCGTCAGAATGTCATGGTGATGGAGCGTATTTCCGGCATCCCGATCGGAGATCTGGCCCGTCTTCGCCGCGAGGGCGTCGATCTTAAGCTTCTGGCCGTTCGCGGGGTAGAGATCTTTTTTACCCAAGTGTTGAGAGACAGCATCTTTCACGCCGACATGCACCCAGGCAATATCTTCGCAACCCCCTCAGCCAGCTATATCGCCGTCGACTTCGGCATCATCGGCAGCATCTCAACCGAGGATAAACGCTACATCGCGGAAAACTTCAGAGCCTTCTTCAATCGGGACTACCGGCGGGTTGCCGAGGTCCATATTGAATCGGGATGGATACCCGCGGACACCCGCGTCGTTGAATTTGAAGCGGCGATCAGAGCCGTCTGCGAACCGATTTTTGAAAAACCCCTCAAGGATATTTCCTACGGCCATCTGCTCTTAAGGCTGTTTCAAGTGGCGCGTCGCTTCCAGATGGAAGTCCAACCTCAATTGGTGCTTTTACAGAAGACCCTCCTCAATATCGAGGGTCTTGGGCGAGATCTCGACCCGGATCTTGACCTCTGGCAAACCGCCAAGCCCTTGATCGAAGGCTGGTTCAAACAAGAGATCGGGCCCTCCCAAGGACTCAACAAGTTACGCTCAGAACTCCCCCATTGGGCTCAACACTGGGCCGAGATGCCGATGTTGGCCCACAAAGTCCTCAGCGAGAGCGCCCAAGGGAAATTCAGAGTCAAGATCCAGTCAGAGGCCATTGACGCCCTTCGAGAGGATCTCATGTTTCAGCAGCAGCGGCTGCTGTTGGCCATCAGTGGCGGCGCCTTGCTGATCAGCGGCAGCCTTCTCATGACCCTGAGGTCATGGCCAGAGGCCTCCCTAACACTGATGGGCCTTGGCGCACTCCTGCTCCTTAGCGGCCTTCTGAAGCGGCGTCGGTGAATCCCCCCTCGGGAAGACCAGAGGCTTTTCTGGGGACGTCCTCTATTGGTTGAGCAAGGGGGATGAAAAAAAGTCAAGTCAGCCCCTTGAACATGATTGTTAACAAACATAGAATGATCTCGCGCGTCAGGACAGGATGGTGACATCCACCGGGCCACGACAGTAACCTCGGTTACTAAATAAAAAGGCGATGGAGTCCGGTTTCTGGAATCTGTCGGATAACATTCGAAGTCTGTTGAGGTATTAAAATGGAACAAGAAAAAGACAACTTCTGGCTGTACATTGGTGCTTTGATCGTTGCCGTTATCATTGGTGTCTTCATCCTGAAGGCCAGAGAAAACGAAGTCAGCGGCTGGGATAACGGTGCTATCCAAGAATCTAAGCAAGAAGCTGAAAAGCAGATGGAAAAAGCAAAGAAGTAACACAGATGAAGCCTCTCTTCCAACCGGGAGAAGGCTTTGTTCTACTTCAGCTTGAAGAATAAGAAAAAACAACAACAATAACGATGGGTGCCCTTTTCAGGCGCCAACTAAAAAAGCCTTGTTGATTGCGGGTGAACCGCAGGCAACAAGGCTTTTTGCTGTCCGTCTGAAACCGATTACCGGGGGTCGCGTCCGTAGAGGCAAATGACCTCAAGCAGTGCTTGGGCCTTTTGATCTGGAATCTGGTCCCAAGTGAAACGCCAGCGCCAATTGTCGGCGGTGGTCCCCGGGGTGTTCATGCGATGCCCTTTGCCTAAACCTAAGACATCCTGGAAGGGAAGAATGGCGAGGCGCGCCACCGAGGCGAGCGCCGCTTGAACCAGGACATCGGGCATCCCCTCGGCCGGCTGCCCAAGATAACGATAGACATGGCTCTTCTCGCCCGCCGAAAGGCCCTCAAACCAGGACCCCGTCGTATCATTGTCATGGGTTCCGGTATAGACCACATTATTGGGGCTGTGGTTATGGGGAAGGTAGGGATTTGAAGAACCACCATCGAAGGCGAACTGGAGAATCAGCATCCCTGGAATCTGAAAGGACCGCCGAAGCGCCTCGACCTCCGCCGTAATAATCCCAAGATTTTCGGCAATCAGAGGAAGCCGTCCACCGGGCACCGCATCAAAAAGACTCTTTAAAAGGGCGGCGCCAGGCGCCTTGACCCAATGACCTTCCATCGCCGTCTCAGAATGCGCCGGGATTTCCCAATAGGCCTCGAAACCACGGAAATGATCGATGCGAACCCAGTCGAAGAGGGCCAATTGCCCCTTGAACCGCTGCTGCCACCAAGCAAAACCATTGGCCGCCATCACCTCCCAGCGATAGTGGGGATTTCCCCAGCGCTGCCCGGTCGCTGAAAAATAATCGGGGGGGACACCTGCCACGACCCGTGGTTTACCCTCCGGAGTCAGATCGAATTCCGCCTGACACGCCCACACATCCGCACTGTCGCCCGCCACGAAAATAGGAATATCACCAAAGAGGAGAATACCGCGCGCATTGGCGTAGTGGCGAAGCTTAAGCCACTGTTGAAAGAAAACATATTGCTCAAACTCAACCTGAGCGATTTCAAGGTGAAGCCTAGCCCTCGCAGCCTCAAGCGCCGACGCTTCCCGGCCCCTGAGGGCCATAGGCCACGTCTCCCAACTCCGCCCTCCCTGCTCGGATTTGAGCGCCATGTAGAGGGCGAAATCCGGCAGCCAAGCCGCCGCTTCCTCGATAAATTGAAGATAACCCTCGGAGCCTTTGAGCGCACTGCGTGAGAAACCCTCATAAGCCTCCCGAAGACACTGAAGCCGGCATTCCAAAGGCGATTCCGTTGCCAGCAACAGGTGCTCTTTCGAGAGCCAACCCTCATCAACCAGCGCCTCAAGATTAATCAGTAAGGGATTGCCAGCCGCCGCCGAAAGACACTGGTAGGGTGAGCCATCACCATGCGTCGGATTAACCGGGAGCATCTGCCAAACCGTGACCCCAGCCGCCGCCAGAAAATCGACAAAACGGTAGGCATCCGCTCCGAGATCCCCATTATGCAGACCACCGGGCAACGAGGTGATGTGCAGCAGGACCCCTGCACGACGTTGATCAAGAATACTGTCCGCCTGCTCCATCTTGGCTCCCCCAAAGTGATTAGCCACGCCCCATCAGAAACGGCCCAAGGGCACAAGCACCTGATCTATAAGCCAAAAGGCCTTCCTAGCGAGCAAAATGGAGGCGCTGACCGAGATCGTCCGGCGTGACCAACACCACCCCACCAGCGCTCACATGGAAACGCTTGCTGTCCTCCTCAAGGTCTTCACCAATGACCGTATTGGGAGGAATGTGGCAGCCCCGATCAATGACGGCCTTCTTGATCCTGCAGTGACGACCGATATTGACCTCCGGAAGCACAACGGAATCCTCGACCACAGAATAGGAGTTCACTCTGACATTACTAAAAAGGAGCGAATTACGCACCTCGGACCCTGAAATAATGCATCCGCCGGAGACCATGGAATCCACCGCCATGCCGCGACGATCATCGTCATCAAAAATAAATTTGGCGGGGGGCGTTTGCGTCTGATAGGTCCACACCGGCCATTCTCGGTCATAGAGATTGAGCTCGGGATCGACCCCAATGAGCTCCATATTGGCGGTCCAATAAGAATCCACGGTTCCGACATCCCGCCAATAGGCCTGGACGCCGCTTTGGACATCTCTGAAAGGATAAGCGAAGACCCGGGCATGGTTGATCACACTCGGAATGATGTCATGCCCAAAATCGTGGCTCGACTCTTCATTATCCGCGTCTTTGATCAACTGCTCAAAGAGAAAGGCGGTTGAGAAAATATAGATACCCATCGAGGCCAGAGCATGATCGGGCCGGTTTGGCATGGACGGGGGTTCCTTAGGCTTTTCTACAAAGTTGATGACCCGCTTGGCGTCATCGACATGCATCACACCAAAACCCCGAGCCTCATCGAGTGGCACCTCAATACAGCCAATCGTAAGATCCGCCTCACGCTCAGCGTGATAGGCGAGCATTAAACCGTAGTCCATCTTGTAAACATGATCCCCCGCGAGCACCACGATGTACTCAGGATCGCGCTGACGAAGGATATCGAGATTCTGATAAACCGCATCGGCGGTTCCTGCGTACCAGCGCTCCTGCATCCGCTGCTGCGCCGGCATCACATCGACGAACTCGCCAAGTTCACCCCGCAGAAACCCCCAGCCTTGTTGGATATGCCGAATCAGTGAGTCCGCCTTGTACTGGGTCAAAACGCCAATCTGGCGAATCCCGGAATTGAGACAATTCGACAGGGGGAAGTCGATGATGCGGAACTTGCCGCCAAACGGTACCGCCGGCTTGGCCCGCCACTCGGTCAGAGAATAAAGGCGGCTGCCACGCCCTCCCGCGAGAACCAGGGCCATGGTCTGCCGGGTCAGCCTGCTAACAAATCGGGTCTTGTGGAGTGGCTCTGGCATCGAATGTCCTATACATTGGGGTTAAGCGGCTTCACCGCACGATTTCAAAGGTCACTCTCTTAAGAACCCATCACCGATGGCCCCAGCGATCCTATCGATCGCTTCAGGTGGGGAGCCTTGAGAGGGCTCCTTCCAACGCGTTATCTGGTAAAAAACGGATCCCGGACAGGGCTCATGCATAATTTGTTACCATTCGCGCTCGATTTTAAGCGTCCCACGGGGGACATTGTACTACCAGAGGCCCCTCAAAGTGAACTCGAACGACACGGCTAAAGCCCCCGGCATCAGCCCTGGAACAGAGTTAAGCCCTCTTTTTCAGCGTTTTCTTGACGCCCGCCACCATGACCCTTTTGAGGTCCTCGGGCGTCATCGCGACAACGGTAAGGAGGTATTCCGCGCCTTCCTCCCTTGGGCAGAACGGGCGAGGATCGGCCTTGAGGGCCCAGAGCTGGCCCGAATCCCCGGGACCGACCTCTTCGAAGCGAGCATCAAAATCGGGAATGCCATCCCGCCCCACCATGTCATCACTTGGGAGGACAAAAGCGGCGGCCGGGGCCAACACGTGGACCCCTACACCTTTGCTCCCTTCCTCTCTGATTTTGACCTTTACCTCTTTGGCGAGGGCCGCCATCACCACATTTACCGCATCCTCGGCGCCCACCCGATGACCCTCGACCACATTTCTGGGACCGGCTTTGCGGTCTGGGCACCGAATGCTGAGCGGGTGAGCGTGGTCGGCGACTTCAATCGCTGGGATGGTCGAGTCCATGTCATGCGCTCCCGGGGCGGCGGCGGGGTGTTTGAGCTTTTTATCCCGGATCTCCCCCCAGGAACCCTCTACAAATTCGAGATAAGGAATCGTCAACACGACACCATCCTTTTAAAGACGGACCCTTACGGGCAACGTTTTGAACTGAGGCCCGGAACGGCCTCCATCACCGTCGCGGCCGACCATTACGACTGGCAGGACCAAGCATGGGCAAAGGCCCGAGCCAAAAGAAACTGGCTCAGTGAGCCGATGTCGATCTATGAGGTCCATCTCGGCTCTTGGCGGCAGGACCCCCAGGGGGGCTTCCTCAATTACCGAACGCTGGCCGAAGACCTGATCGCCTACATCAAGCCCCTTGGATTTACCCATCTTGAACTACTGCCGATCACCGAGCACCCCTTTGACGGGTCCTGGGGTTATCAAACCACCGGGTATTTCGCACCCACCAGCCGCTTCGGAAGTCCCGATGATTTTCGCTGGTTCGTCGACTATTGCCATCAGCATGGGGTGGGCGTCATTCTGGACTGGGTGCCTGCCCACTTCCCAAAAGATGCCCATGGCCTCGCCGCCTTCGATGGAACCCCGCTCTATGAGCATGAGGATCCAAGGCTCGGCGAGCATCGCGACTGGGGCACCCTGATCTATAACTATGGTCGCAACGAAGTCCGCAACTTCCTGATCGGCAGCGCGCTTTTTTGGCTTCAGGAATTCCACCTCGATGGCCTTCGGGTCGATGCGGTCGCCTCCATGCTCTATCTCGACTATTCGAGGGAGGACGGCGACTGGATCCCCAACAAATATGGCGGTAACGAAAATCTCGAGGCCATCGCTTTCTTTAAAGAGCTCAATACGATCACCCATCAGCAGTGCCCCGGCAGCCTCATCATGGCAGAAGAATCGACCGCCTGGCCCCAGGTGACGAGGCCCACCTGGACCGGCGGTCTTGGTTTCTCGATGAAGTGGAACATGGGATGGATGCATGACACGCTCGAATACTTCAGCAAAGACCCTATCCACCGCCACTATCACCACGACCAACTGACCTTTGGTCTTCTTTATGCGTTCACCGAGAACTTCATCTTGCCGTTCTCCCATGACGAAGTCGTCCATGGCAAGGGATCCTTGTTAGCGCGAATGCCGGGTGATGAATGGCAGCGTTTTGCCAACCTCAGGTTATTGATGACCTACCTCATGACCTATCCCGGCAAGAAGCTCTTGTTCATGGGGTCAGAATTTGGCCAAGGCACCGAATGGAATGCAGAAGGCTCTCTTGATTGGTATGTCCTCGACTACCCCCTTCATCAGGGTATCCATAAGGTCGTCGGTGACCTCAACCGGCTTTATATCGAAAGACCCGCCTTGTACCGCCACGATTTCAGCCCCGAAGGGTTTGAGTGGATCGACTGCCATGACGCCTCCCAGTCGGTCTTGAGCTATCTTCGAAAGAGTGATGATGATCTGTTGGTCATCCTGTTTAATTTCACTCCAATTCCTCAAAACGACTATAGGATCGGCGTCCCTGAGGCGGGCGTGTATGAGGAAATCTTCAATTCCGACGCCATTTTTTACGGTGGCAGTAATATCGGTAACCGGGCCTTAAGCGCCGAGGCGACGCCCTGGATGGGCCGTCCTTATTCCCTGAGCCTCACTATCCCGCCCCTGGCCGGCATCATTCTCGGAAGAGTCGCTTGATCCCCGACCTCTAATGCTATGAAGAAAATCCTCTTTGTCACCAGTGAGGTCTATCCCTTGATCAAGACCGGGGGACTGGCCGATGTCTCAGGCAGCCTCCCGATCGCTCTAAAGGCGCTGGGCCATGATGTGCGTATCCTGATTCCAGGCTACCCCAGCGCTTTAGCACAAGGGGCCTTCGAGTTGGTGGAAGCCATCCCCGGCACCAAGACCCCAAAACTTCAGCAGAGCGTTCTGCCGGGCACTCAGGTCCCGGTTCTCGCCTTCATCGATGACACCCATTTCGGCCGTCCAGGCAATCCCTATCTCGGGCCAGAGGGCTCCCCCTGGCCCGACAATGCCGAACGCTTTGCCGCCTTCTGCCATGTGGCAACCGATCTTGCTATGGACCGACTGGGTCTCAACTGGACACCCGATGTCGTTCACTGCAACGACTGGCAGACGGGGCTGGTTCCCGCTTTACTGAACGATGAAATCCAGCGACCGGCTACCGTCTTCACCCTCCACAACCTGGCCTATCAGGGGACGTTCAGCCACGACACATTTTTAAAACTTCGGCTTCCCCTCCGTTTCTGGAGTCCCCATGCCCTCGAATTCTATGGCCAAATGAGTTTTATCAAAGGAGGCCTCGTCTTCGCCGATCGGCTGAGTACCGTCAGCCCCACCTACGCCAGGGACATTCAGGGGACCGAATTTGGCTGTGGCCTCGAGGGGCTTTTGAGTCACCGCTCGGCAAAGCTATCCGGCATCCTCAACGGCATCGACATGGCCGACTGGAACCCCGCCAGCGACCCCTATCTTCCCGTGCATTTTGATCAGGACCATCTCGAACATCGGCAAGACGCCAAGGCCGCCCTGCAAACCGCTTTTGGTCTTCCTCTTGCGCCTAAGGTCCCCCTTCTGGCCTGGGTGGGCCGACTGGTGGAACAAAAAGGGATCGATCTCCTTATCGATCTGTTACCCAGGTTGATGGCGCTCCCCCTTCAGATCGTCCTCATCGGGAGCGGTGACAGCCGCTTTGAACAAAGCCTTCAGCACTGGACCAAACTCTTTCCTGATCAGTTTGCTCTCAAAGTCGGCTACGACGAAGCACGGGCTCGATTGGTTGAAGCGGGCAGCGATGTCTTCTTGATGCCCTCCCGCTTTGAACCCTGTGGCCTCAATCAGATGTACAGTCAGCGCTATGGCGCCATCCCTTTAGTGCGTCGGGCCGGCGGCCTCGCCGACACCGTGGTCGATGCCGATGCTCACACCCTCAAGGAGGGAACCGCCACCGGCCTCCTCTTTGAAGAAGCAACACCCGAGGCCTTCTATGACGCCATCGAACGGGCGCTCGCCCTTTACGAAAAGCCTGAGGTTTGGCGGGGGATTCAAAAAACCGGCATGGCGCGAGATTTTTCTTGGGAATTCAGTGCCCAGCGGTATGTCGAACTCTATGCCGAGGCGGATATTGATCGCCAAAGCGCCCACCGCTAAAAAACCATGAAGCCTTCGCTTCATCTCACCCAAACGAGACTCCGATACTGAACGCCATGAGACCTT
Organism: Methylococcus sp.; assembly: GCA_007280285.1. Lineage (GTDB taxonomy): Bacteria > Pseudomonadota > Gammaproteobacteria > Methylococcales > Methylococcaceae > UBA6136. The sequence continues at coordinate 44,340 of QYQA01000007.1, forward strand.
TTGAAGACTACGCTCTGCTGGACGAGGAAGCCTGTGGCCTTAAGATCCTGGCGGCTAAAAAAACCCTCGGGACGCGCTGCGTCATTTTGGGACATCATTATCAGCGGAATGAGGTTTTCGTGCATGCCGATTTGACCGGCGACTCCCTCAGACTCTCCCGGGAGGCCGCCATATCGGGTGCCGAGTACATCGTCTTTTGCGGGGTCCATTTCATGGCTGAAGTGGCGGATATCCTTTCAGGACCCGACCAAGCCGCGATCCTTCCAGATCTTGCCGCGGGCTGCTCGATGGCCGACATGGCTAGTCTCCCGGCGGTGGAACGGGCCTGGCGGGAACTTTCAGACAGCCTCGATCCCGATGCAACCATCACTCCGGTGACCTACATCAATTCAGCCGCCGATCTCAAAGGGTTCTGCGGCCGCCATGGCGGGATCGTCTGTACCTCCAGTAATGCCCAAAAGATTTTGGAATCGAGCTTTGCCCAACGAGAAAAGGTTTTGTTCTTCCCTGACCAGCACCTCGGGCGCAATACCGGCTTCAAGATGGGCATCGGTCTTGACGAGATGGTCACCTGGGATTTCACTCAGCCCCAAGGCGGTTTGACCAAAGAGGCCATCCAAAAGGCCCGCATCATTCTTTGGAAGGGATTTTGCTCCGTGCACCAAATGTTTCGCCCCGATCAGATTGACGACTTCCTCGAACGCTACCCCGAAACCCGGGTGATCGCTCACCCCGAGTGTTCTTTTGAGGTCTGTCAGAAGTCGCCTTATATCGGCTCCACCGAATCCATTCTCAAGACGATCCGCGCGTCTGAACCTGGAACCCGCTGGCTGGTGGGCACCGAGCTTAATCTGGTCAACCGTCTCCAAGAAGAGATGCGGGAACGTGGCGTTGACGTCCATTTCATGTCTCCCACCGTCTCCATGTGTTCAACCATGTTCCGCACCGACCCCCAACATCTGGCCTTTGTGCTTGAGAATCTGGTCGAGGGCCATGTGGTCAACCGCATTGAGGTTCCTGAGAAGGACAAGATCCCCGCGCGGCAGGCGCTAGAGCGCATGCTGGCACTGACCTAAAGGCGGCACCTATCCCCAGCGAGTCGCCCTGAGCATGCAGATTCATCTTCTCGCCATCGGCAACCGGATGCCGGAGTGGGTCACTGGCGGTTACCGGGACTATGCCAAGCGACTCCCCAGGGAATGTGAGCTCGTCCTCCGCGAGATCCCCCCCGGAAAACGAGGGAAAAACGCCGATCTTGAACGCATTCGAGAAGAGGAGGGCGCGAGGATGCTGGCATTGATCCAACGCGATGACCATGTGATTGCGCTGGAGGTAGCGGGCAAAGCCTGGGGAACCGAGACGCTGGCCGGTGAAATGACGAAGTGGCTTAAGAGCGGACAACGCATTATCCTCCTGGTCGGCGGGCCAGAGGGTCTTGCCGAGGCCTGTAAGGCAAGAGCCCATGAGGCCTGGAGCCTGTCTCCCCTGACGCTCCCGCATCCCCTCGTCAGGATTCTCCTAGCAGAACAGCTCTACCGTGCGCATACCCTATTGAGCCATCACCCCTATCATCGCTGAGTGGGTCCAGTAGAATGCGGGCATCCTTTACCACCTTAAGATCGCACCATGGCCTCTGCCCAACTCCTGCTTGCTTCCGCCTCCCCCCGCCGCGGCGCCCTTCTCGACCAATTGGGCATTCGCTATCAGATCCACCCCGCTGAACTCCACGAAGTTCCTCACCACCTTGAACTTCCAGATCAGTACGTCAAGCGCTTGGCGGCAGAAAAGTCATTGACCGCTCAAACCGAGACCCGTACCGCCCTCCCAGTCCTTGGCGCCGATACCGAGGTGGTGCTCGACGGAGAAATTTTTGGCAAACCCGAGGATGAGGATCATGCCCTGTCGATGCTCAAAAAACTCTCGGGGCGTGAGCATTTTGTCTTAAGTGCGGTCTCACTTCGCTACGGCGATCAGCACTGGACATCGCTCAACGTCAGCCAAGTGCTGTTCAGGCCGCTCGAAGAAGATGAAATCAGAGCCTATTGGCAGACCGGCGAACCGCTTGGAAAGGCCGGCGCCTATGCGATACAGGGTCTTGGATCCCTCTTTATCGATCGCCTTGCCGGCAGTTTCTCAGGGGTCATGGGGCTTCCTCTTCGGGAGACGTCCGCCTTGCTGCAACAGGTCGGCATCAATCCTCTTGCCAACCAA
>QYQA01000069.1 GCA_007280285.1 Methylococcus sp.
GCTGGGTCATCGACACCATAGCGATCGCCATTAACGAACCAACCCCCTGGCTTTAAAACCCGGTGAATCTCCTTGATCACTTCGCGCCGATACCCTTCAAGAAAGTTATGGACGGTATAGGCACTTAAAACAAGATCCATCGATTCGGTGGGGAGGGCTATAAGAGCATGCAAGGCATCATCCCTTTGGAGTCTCAGCCGGCCTGATGTGAGAGGCTCTTGAAGATGGGCCTCTGCTTGAATCATCATCGCGGGGGCATTATCCACAGAGGTCAAGGACCCCTCACCCAAGGCATCGAGAATGAATTGCGTGGTTATTCCGGTGCCTGTCCCAATTTCAAACGCTGTTAGAGCACGTGGCTCGCGCTGCTCCGATCTATAAGCACTCACTGATTGAGCTACTTTCTCGCTCATGACCAAGGATTGTGGACAAATGAGTTTCAAAAAATGGTATTCATCAGCAAAAGTCCCATGAAATAGATGCTCCGCGCGAAGAGAAGTCCCTGCCATCATTGATGACTCCGTTCATGGGCTGATAATCGGTAGATGACGCCGGCCATGTCATCTGAAATCAAGAGCGAGCCATCCTTCAATTCAAGAAAATCAACTGGGCGTCCTAGAATATGGCCATGAGATCCCAGCCAGCCTGTCACTAAAGGCGTTTCAGCGACTGGCTTTCTATGGGCATCTAAAGTGACCATGGAGACCTGATAGCCTGAAGGCTGGCTTCGGTTCCAAGAACCATGCTGAGCGATAAAAAGTTGATGATGGAAGCGTTCAGGGAAGCTTTGTCCTTGATAAAAATGAAGTCCTAGAGGAGCCACGTGAGCCTTGAACTCAAAAGCAGGGGGCGTCGAACGCAGGCAGTCATGAGAATGCCCTTGATCCGGATCGACGAGCGCCTGTCCGAAACAATGCGGGAATCCGAAATCAAGTCCCTCCTCCGTGAGGTGATTCAGTTCATCTGGGGGAAGATCGTCGCCGAGCCAATCGCGGCCGTTATCGGTGAACCAGAGATCCTTAGATTCTGGGTCCCAGTCAATGCCCATCGTGTTCCTGATACCTTTAGCAAGTCGGACGGGATGCGTTCCATCAGGATGGATGCGCAGTAAGGTTCCATAGCGGGGATCTTCTATCTCGCACACATTGCAGGGGACCCCAATGGCAAAATAGAGATCACCATCAGGTCCTGTTTTTAAAATCTTGTAAGCGTGGTGTGTTTCATCCGGGAGATCTTGGTACACCCTGATGGCTGGATTCTTTTGAAAATCAGCCTGTCCTAAAGGTCCATATCGGCTAACCCTTGATATTTCGGCAACGAAAAGGCTATTTCCCAAAACCGCGACACCGTTCGGTTCATCCAGTCCTTTAAGCAGGACGCGCTGTGATTCTGCAACACCATCCCCATCACGATCTTGAACGGCATAGACGACCCCTTCACCTTGGCTTCCCACATAAATGGTTCCATCCGGCCCCAGCGCCATGGTCCGCGCTCTTGGAACGTGGTCGGCAAACAGGGTGATCTTGAAGCCTTCAGGGACCTTGAGGTGGCTCGTATCTTCTATCGCTTTGAGATCCTGCGTTGAACACGCGTGGAGTAGCGTCAACCCAAGGAGACAGAAAAGCCGTGTCATCGGAGAAATAACCACCGAAGTGATCTTGATTTTTGTTTCATAGTTCCCAATTATGGCACTGAACCCTTCCTTATTGGAGTCGTCCCTTATGCGAATTTTGCTATTTCTACTAACCAATGGTGCTGTCCTTCTGTTGATCAGCGTCCTGTTCCATGTGCTGGGCTTAGGGCAGGTTTTTGAGAGCCGTGGTGTTTTTTTGAATCTTGATGGGCTGCTCCTCTCATCGGCGGTCATTGGGATGAGCGGATCCTTCATTTCTCTGCTTCTGTCGAAATGGATGGCGAAAAAATCGATGGGCGTCCATGTCATCCTAAATCCTTCTAATGCGACCGAAGCATGGTTAGTTGAAACGGTTGCAGCACAGGCCCGATCTCTTGGCATCGGGATGCCAGAAGTCGGTATCTTCATGGCGCCTGAACCGAATGCCTTTGCGACCGGCATGAGTCGCAACCAGGCGTTGGTTGCGGTGAGTACCGGCCTCCTCGAAAGAATGCAGGCCGACGAAGTCGAAGCCGTGTTGGGCCATGAAATGAGCCATGTCGCTAATGGTGATATGGTCACCATGGGATTACTGCAAGGGATCATCAATACATTCGTCTACTTTTTCGCATCGATCGCCGGCATGGTGGTGGATCGTATGTTGCTCCGCTCGAATGATGATCGCAGCGGCGGTTATGGACCGGCCTACTACATCACCCAGATGGTGGCGCAAATCGTCCTGTCGATACTGGCGTCTATGATTGTCATGTGGTTCTCAAGGCACCGAGAATATCGAGCCGATGAAGGGGGCGCAAAGCTTGCAGGCACAGGGAAAATGATCGGCGCCCTCAAAGCGTTGCAACGCGCCCACGAACCAGAGGATCTGCCAGGTGAACTGGCTGCCTTTGGTATCAGTGGTCATCGGGGCGGGACCTTGGGTCAGCTCTTTATGAGTCACCCCCCCTTGGAAGAACGGATTGCAGCCCTTGAAGCACGTGACCACCATTAAGGCGTTGGGGCCCGAAGACCGAGGTCTCTTATGAACACCGGCCGCGTTCAAGGGGGTTCTTTAGCGGCCCACACCCGTCGCGTTTCTCTGTTCGGTGTTATCCGCGTTCAGGGCGATGATTCAGGACTTTTTCTCCAAGGTCAAACGACGACCGATGTCCTTTCATTAAAACCAGGAGGGACGCTCTGTGGTGCATTTTTGACCCCTAAAGGACGGGTTTTGGCTAATTTCAGGCTCAGCCTTGATCCTGGGGGCTACGCACTCCTGGTGCCCATTGATCGCCTAGCGATTCTTGAAAAGCGGCTCAAGATGTTTATTCTAAGATCGAGCGTCAGGCTTGAGTGTTCTGAATACCCTGAAGGCCTCTGCTGGCATCAAGCCCCCCCGGAGGAACAGACTCCCCTGCCGATATTTAAATTAAGTGACAAGGAATCCTTGGCGCCATTCCCTTCCAAGGAGGCTGCGATGGGTGCTATTGAATCCAATGACGCCATGAGGCTCAGTGACATCCGAAGGGGTTTTGCCTGGATCACCGAAGAAAGCCAGGAAGCTTACCTCCCGCAAATGCTCAATCTAGACCAGTTAGAGGGTATCAGCTACCAAAAAGGGTGCTACACCGGGCAGGAAATTGTGGCGAGAACCCATTTCCTCGGGCAATTAAAACGAAGATTATTTCGCTATTCTTTCAAGGCGAATCAACCCCTGGCTATAGGAGCGCCTCTGTATGTGGCGTCTGGGAATCCACCAGATCCTGTGGGGGCCATCGTGAACCTCGCACCGAGCAGCGATGGATGCTGGGAGTGTCTCGCCGTGGTTCAGATCGAGATGGCCACTGAATCTCTTCGGGCGCTTGGACTTCAAGGACCCTTGTTATCAACATGCGACTGAGCGCTCTCTCTTGCGCACCCATCGGTTGAGATAAAGAACCTGAGCGATCGTGCCCTTGAAAAGTTAAGCGAGGGGAAGTTTCAGATTGCTCAGTGGATGATTCATCCGTGTCTTGCCACCTGATGGGTTTAACCGGCCATTCATAAACGCTTAAAGACCTTTTCAGCAGCCGCTAAGGTCTCGGCGATCACCGCCTCATCATGGGCCATGGAGACAAACCCTGCTTCAAAGGCTGAGGGTGCAAGATAGACGCCTTCTTCCAACATGCCGTGGAAAAAACGTTTGAAGCGATCAATATCGCTGGTCATCACCTCATCAAAACGGGTGATCGAGGGGCACGAAGAGAAATAAAGTCCGAACATACCACCCACCGCGTGGGTCGAAAAGGGGATACTTGCCGCATCTGCAAGCGATTTAAACCCATCGACCAAGCTGTGGGTCTTTGCCGCCAGTTGTTCAAAGAATAAAGGAGCGGCGATAAGATCTAGGGTCTTAAGACCTGCGGCCATGGCGACTGGGTTTCCTGAGAGGGTCCCTGCTTGATAGACAGGCCCAAGTGGGGCGAGATGTGACATGACATCCCGGCGGCCGCCGAAAGCACCGACCGGCATCCCGCCGCCGATGACTTTGCCGAGCGTTGTCACATCAGGGCGAACCTGATAAAGGGCCTGCGCGCCGCCTAACGCCACACGAAAACCCGTCATGACTTCATCGAAAATTAACAACGCCCCCGATTCGTCGCAGACGCTGCGCAGTGTTTCAAGGAAACCAGACACAGGGGGGACACAATTCATATTGCCAGCCACCGGTTCGACGATGACACAGGCAATCTGCTGGCCGCACTCTTTAAAGAGTTCAACAACCGACGCGCTATCGTTATAGGGCAGCGTCAGCGTATGAGCAGCGACGGCGGCAGTGACTCCGGGAGAGCTTGGAATACCCAGGGTCAAAGCCCCTGAGCCTGCTTTGACCAAGAGGGCATCAGAATGACCGTGGTAACAGCCCTCAAATTTCACGATGAGATCCCGTTGGGTGAAACCGCGAGCCAGTCGTATGGCACTCATGGTGGCTTCAGTGCCGGAACTGACCATACGGACCATGGCCATCGAGGGCACCAAGGAACGAATACGTTCCGCCATCTGGGTCTCGATCTTAGTTGGTGCGCCGTAGCTGAGCCCCCGATCAACCGCCTCGTGGACAGCACTAAGAACCTCAGGATGAGCGTGCCCCAGAATCATCGGCCCCCAGGAGCCGACATAGTCGATGTAGCGCCGCCCTTCTTCATCAAAAAGGTAGGGGCCTTCAGCCCTTTGAATGAAGGGTGGGGAACCACCGACTCCCTTGAACGCCCTGACGGGTGAATTGACTCCACCTGGGATGACCTTTTGAGCGGCATCAAATAAACGTTGGTTATTCATAGACACTTAAGCTTTTGGAAGGGTGACGCCACGCTGCCCCTGATATTTACCGCCACGATCCAGATAAGACGTCTCACAGACTTCATCCGCGCCCAAAAAGAGCATCTGAGCGACACCCTCATTCGCGTAGATTTTTGCTGGGAGAGGCGTGGTATTTGAAAATTCAAGGGTCACATGCCCTTCCCATTCAGGTTCAAGCGGTGTCACATTGACAATGATGCCACAACGAGCGTACGTGCTTTTACCCAAGCAGATGACCAAGACATCTCGTGGAATGCGGAAATATTCAACGGTACGAGCAAGCGCAAAGGAGTTCGGAGGAATAATGCAGACATCTTGCTGAATATCAACAAAACTACTCGCGTCAAATGCTTTGGGATCTACAATCGCTGAATTAATGTTGGTAAAGATCTTAAATTCATTGGAGCAACGGACATCATAGCCGTAACTGGAGGTCCCGTAGGAAATGCTCCGGCCATTCAATCCTTCTCGAACCTGGCCAGGCTCAAATGGCTCGATCATTTTCATTGCTTGCGCCATTTGGCGGATCCATCGATCAGACTTGATACCCATAGCTTCCTAACATTTATTGTTCTAACACACGGCTTCAGATTCCTTGAGGCGTCTGAAGGTCTTCCTGGACCTTATGATCTAAAAGAAGTCAGTATTCTCCTTCGCGAGAAGCATCCACACGATGAGACGATATCCCTTTTATTAATCGTTCACCACGGAGATGGTTGGAAACCGAGCGCTATAGTCGCGCGATTTTAAGGCTAACTGGGCGGTCATTCGTCGTGCGATGTCGCGGTAACGATGCGCGATATCGCCATCGGGGTCAGCGATGACCACGGGATAGCCTTCATCAGCTTGATGTCGGATGGAGAGGTCCAAGGGGAGCGCCCCAAGGAGGTCAGTGCCATATTTATTTGCCATTTTCTGGCCGCCGCCCTCTCCAAACAGAGCCTCTTCGTGACCGCAATGTGAACAGATATGAATGCTCATGTTTTCAATCAAACCAAGGACAGGAATATTGACTTGTTGGAACATCTTGAGTCCCCGCTGAGCATCTAGAAGGGCAATATCCTGGGGCGTTGTCACGATCACGGCTCCTGAGACCGGGATTTGTTGTGATAAAGAAAGTTGGATATCGCCGGTTCCCGGTGGTAAATCGATGATGAGGTAATCAATCCCTGCCCAATCAGTTTGCTGTAACAATTGCTGTAAGGCGCCGGTTACCATTGGGCCACGCCAAATCATCGGCTGATCCTCATCAACGAGAAAACCAATTGACATCACGTCGAGATTGAACGCTTGCTTTGGCGTGATCCGGTCACCTGGTTTGATTTCTGGACGCCCAGAAAGACCCAACATATGGGGCACACTGGGTCCGTAGATATCCGCATCCAATATACCGACCTTGGCACCGTCGCGGGCAAGGGATGCTGCAAGATTAACCGCCGTGGTTGATTTCCCCACACCCCCTTTGCCGGAAGCAACGGCGATGATGTTTTTGACCCCCTTGAGGGGTTTAAGATTCTTTTGAACCGCGTGCGAAACGATCTCCCGAGTGATCGTGATAGTCACTGAATGGGCGCCAGTGTCATGCTTCACTTTCTGTGTCAAAGCCTCAACGATCACCGGGTGGAAATCGTGACACGGATAACCCAAGGTCACCTCGAAGCTCACACGGTCATCAACAATGATGATGTTTTTGATCATCTTGGCACTGAAGAGGTCTTGCCTTAGATAAGGATCAAGCCACCCTTTGAGGCTGTTCTCTACGTCCATTAGGTTCATCACAGTGTGCTCATAATTATGCCGAGCCTTAGAAGGGCGATGACGAGATTTATTCTGATGAGACCGACGCTTAAGTCTTTGTTGGAGGCCGGTCTCTTAATTTGGCTCTATCGCGCGTTATCGAGCTGAAGATCATTCGATCTTTCGGGCGATTTTAAGCGCTCCATTTCCTGGGCATTGGCTGCCTTGTGGCGTACCTTCATTTCTGAGTAGCCCGTAAAGGTCGCCATAAACATCAAGATACCCACGCTTGAGGCCATCAGACGATCAGGCTCCTTCATCCAGAACAAAATCCAACCGGGTTTCAATAGGCCGATCAGAAAGACAACCGGCGACAGCGCGACAAGAACTAACATCAACTGGATCACGAAATACCTCCTCCATCAACGATAAAAACCATTAGACCTTCATTCCAATTGGGGTTCCTCATGAGGGCATGATTGGAGGTTAGCCTCGACGCCAGCTGGTGACGCCGAGGGCATCTTCAAGAACAATCCCAGCCGCTGACAAGAGATCACGAATCCGATCAGCCTCTTTAAAGTCCTTGGCCGCCCGCGCATCCAGTCGCTGCGTGATCAATCGGTCAATGGCTGCCGCATCAAGTCCTGTGTCAGTCCCCTCGATGCCTCCTTGTAGGAAGTGTTCTGGATCATCAGTGAGAAGACCAATAACATGGGCCAGACAGCGCATGCTGTGCGCCAAAAAATGTGCCTTAAGAGGATCGACAACTTTAAGACGATTGATCTCCCGAGCCATGTCAAACAAGACGGCGATGCATTCTGCCGTATTAAAGTCATCGTCCATCGCCGATTTGAACCGCGACTCAAAGACAGGGTCAATGGACTCCGCTAATAAAGTCTCCTCGTTATCTAAACCTCGAAGCGCCGTATAAAGACGATTGAGTGCCGCCTGCGCTTCTTTAAGATGATCTTCAGTGTAATTTAAGGGGCTTCGATAATGGCTGTTGAGGATAAAAAAACGGATCACTTCAGGGCGATACTGTGCCAGGATCTCACGCAATGTGAAAAAGTTACCCAGCGATTTCGACATTTTTTCTTCTTGAACGCGGACAAAGCCGTTATGCATCCAGACGTTAACGAACGTGCACCCGGTCGCCCCTTCTGACTGCGCAATTTCATTTTCATGGTGAGGAAATTGGAGATCCATCCCGCCGCCATGGATGTCGAAATGGTTCCCTAAACAACGGGTCGACATGGCTGAACACTCGATATGCCATCCAGGCCGTCCTTCCCCCCAGGGTGAGGGCCAAGAAGGCTCTCCTGGCTTTGCCATTTTCCACAGCACAAAATCAAGAGGGTCCCGCTTGGCTTCGTCGATATCCACCCGCTCACCGGCCCGAAGATCATCAAGCTGCTTCCCTGAAAGACGACCATAGCCTTTGAAGGCAGCGACGGCATAGAAGACATCTCCTGTCCCACCCACATACGCTAAATCTTTGGCTATCAGCGTCGTGATCATCTGAATCATGTCAGCCATTGCTGCGGTGGCTCGAGGTTCAATATCAGGTGGGTAGACCCCTAACGCCTTTTCATCCTCATGCATCGCGGTAATGTAACGCTCGGTGAGCGCCGCTATGGATTCTCCATGTTGTTCAGCACGTTGGATGATCTTGTCATCGATATCGGTCACATTGCGGACATAGGTGACTTTAAAACCTGAATAACGGAGGTAGCGAGCGACTACATCAAATACAACCATGACCCTCGCGTGACCCAAGTGACAGAGGTCATAGACGGTCATACCACAGACATACATCCGAACCATACCGGGGTCAATCGGTGTGAAAACAACTTTTTTACGGCTCAGCGTGTTGTAAAGATGGAGCATCAGTGGCTGGGAGATAAGTGGACGGCAAGTCTTCGTTGAAGAATCGAGGGTTGGATCAGATGATAAAGCTGAGCCAGTTCAGGTCCATCATGACGACCTGTAAAAGCAGCTCTTAGAGGCATAAAGAGCGATTTCCCCTTAGCCCCCGAGGTCGACTTGAGCGCGCTGAGAAATGCTGAAAAGTCTTCAGGATTTAAAACGGCTGCATCAATGGCGTGTCGATAAAAGTTCTCACCCGCCTGATCAGCCAGTTGTTGACATTCAGCCTCGACCTCAAACACCTCTTCAGTGAAGAGGAGACGTGCCCATTGGTGCGCCTCAAAGGGGTTCTTGCAGTTGCTGCGGACCACTTCACGAAAGAGCGCTGCTTGCTCTTTTGGAATGAGAAAAAGTGTTTCCTCTTGAAGCCAGGCATCAAGCGTCTCGTCGCTGACCTTCCGAAGGGCGAGAGATTGCCAGTGATTAAGATGATTCTGATCGAACCGCGCCGGTGAACGGCCCAGGTGAGCCATTGCAAAACCCGATTTAAGGGCATCAAGGTCCATCAGTTCTTCTGATTCATAATGATGGCCAAGACGCGCCATCAAATTGACCACGGCCAGCGGGAAATACCCCATCTGACGCAGCTCTTGGATACTCAGGCTGCCATTTCTTTTCGAGAGAGGGGCGCCATCTTCACCGAGGATTAATGCCGTATGAGCGTAGTGCGGAAGCGGGAGATCGAGCGCCTTCAGTATCATGA
>QYQA01000080.1 GCA_007280285.1 Methylococcus sp.
ATCTCATCATCGGCATCAGGCAAGGGGCTGGCTTGATCCACTCGCCTTTTGTCATGCTGCCGGGCGGCTTACTGTGCACCGCAGGGGGCATTGCAGGCCGCTGGATCTTACCTCGTCTCTGAAGAGGCCTATCTGTCCATTAAGGCACGGTAGCGACGCCGCGGGGCCGCGTGCAACAGGACCATGAATTGATCTTCAAATTGGCCGCGGCGTGTTATCTCTTTTTGATCCAGCCAGGTAACGATCGCCTTAAAGGCATGTATGGCCTCCTCCGACATGGACTGATCTTCATCAAGGGACATGGAAATGAGGCGCTGCCTTAACACCTGGCCATCTTGATACTGGCCAAGGTAGTCTTGAAAACCCTTGAGGCTCGTGATTAAAGGGCTGATTTTTTTAGCGGGAAAATAACGCCCGAATCCCGCCAACAAATAACGAAGCCTTTTAGCCTTTTTCCTGAGATCGTGAAGACCATCAGGCGCGGTATCCTCGGTGATGGCACGCGCGGCCGTCATCAACCGATCGTGCGCCTTCAAGATCAACGTTCCGGCAACCGTACGGATGTCTTTTTGAGCCCAACTTAACTTCGACTTCGAGGACGAATCATCACGAAGAAATTGCTCCCAGCGGCGAAGAAAATGCTTCATGGGGAGAGAACAAAGCGCCGCTTCTAGATGCTGCTGATGGCTGTCAACCTCTTTTTCTAGTGCCTCCACGAACCATTTTGATCCTCCCGAGAGCCTCACGATAGGTTCTTCATCTACCGCTTTAAGGGCAGCCAGCGTGACATCAAGATCCCGCACTGTAGACGTCATTTGGGAGAACGTGCGCCACCATTGAAGCTGAGACTGAATCTTCTTGGCATCAAAGACCCGACGCATCTCACGCAAGATTGAGCGGGTCGCCCTCACGCCGACTCTAAGATCATGAAGCGCGTCAACCCGATCATAAGGATGCATGAGAAATCGTCTTCGGGCATCACGAATAAGGCGGTATTGATCTAAGAGGACCGCCTTGACGGCCTGATCAGCACGGTGTTTTTTCAGGGGTGGACTCCTTAAGAATGAATGACTTAAACCGAGCGACATCGCATCGCTATCATCTCATTGATCAGCCCCCTTTCGGTGGACGATCACATCTTCTATCTCTCCTTCACGAAAAGCACCATCAACGACCTACTTAAAAAGGTATCTCGATCCATGGTCAGAAGAGCGATCAACAAAAGGGACGCGACGAGATATCATAGGCGATTATGGGAAAACTCATCTCCCATAATCTAGGTTGGATTTTTATGTTCAGCCATCGCGGCGTATCAAAAGACGTTCCTCCTAAGGCCAAGAACATCCATTGAAAGCCCCTTTCTAAACCCGTCATCTGAGATGATCATGAAACTCTTCTATACCCCTGGCGCCTGTTCAATGGCTTGTCATATCACCTTGAGAGAGTTGGAGCTTCCCTTCGAACTGATGAAGGTTGACCTTGCCACGGGACGTACCGAGACAGGGATAGACTTTCGTCTGTTGAACCCCAAAGGCTATGTGCCGGCTCTGCAGCTTAATAATGGGGAATTTTTGACAGAGAACCAGGTGATCCTGCAATACTTGGTTGATGAGGTTCCTACGAGCGATTTAGCACCGCCCCAAGGGACGCTGGAGCGCTACCGACTCATGGAATGGCTCGCATTCATTGCCACTGAACTCCACAAAGGATTCGGGCCTCTATGGAACCGTGATTTACCAGGAGAAGTACACCAATTGGCAAAAGATCGGCTTGGCAAACGATTTGACTTTGTCGAGAAGACGTTATTAGGGCGTGAGTGGCTCCTAGGCCCCCACTTCACCATTGTCGATAGCTACCTCTTTACTGTCCTTAGCTGGGCACACGTCCTCCATGTGGATCTGACACCTTGGCCAGGTCTTGAATCCTATGTAAATCGTGTCAGGAATCGGCCAGCAGTCCAAGCGACTCTCGCATCAGAGGGCCTGGTCTAAGCGAATTGAAGGCAACAAAAAGCCCGCTAAGGCGGGCTTTACGAAATCGTCGGTCTAACCATTCTCCAAGAGAGTGTTTTAGTCGACTGGGACTTCTTTCACAAGTCCCTGATTTTATTGGCGTCCCCAGGGGGATTCGAACCCCCGTCGCCGCCGTGAAAGGGCAGTGTCCTGGGCCTCTAGACGATGGGGACGGAACACGGTGTCGTCGCAACATGGTGGAGCCAGCGAGGATCGAACTCGCGACCTCTACAATGCCATTGTAGCGCTCTCCCAGCTGAGCTATGGCCCCGCGACGTCAAGCTGATAATTTTAACGATCAAGGGGTCAGCTGTCCAGTATTTTAAGTGTTCTCACCTGGCAGGCGACTTCTGCCAATCACTGAGGGTTTCTACCCATCTCCTTGTACGTCCAAAGTGGCTGTTGAATCGATCCACTGGCAGGCATTCTGAAGGCGTTCAATGGTTTTCTCCTTCCCGAGGATCTCAAGAGTCAGGTCAATAGGAGGAGAGACCGATGTCCCTGACACCGCAACACGAAGCGGCTGTGCAATGGCGCCCATTTTACCGCCAAGGGCTTCAGCCGTCGCAACAATCAGATCATGAATGCTCTCGCGAACCCAAGGCCTCAGCGCCTCCAGATGTTTCATCAGCAGGTGAAGACCTTGAAGAGCATCCCGTGTCAGATGCTTTTGCGCCGCTTTTTCGTCATATTCTAAGAAGTCTCGGTAAAAGAAGAGACTGGAATGCGCCATGTCTAACAGCGTCTTATTGCGTTCCCGCTGAGCCTTAACCACGGCCACAGGGTCAGCCCCCACCGAAGGATCAACACCTAAGCGGCCTAAATGCCATCGAAGATGATGCGCTACATGGACTGGATCCCCATGCATGATGTAGTGATGATTGAGCCAAAGAAGCTTTTCAGGATTGAAGGTGGACGCCGAACAGTTGATATTTGGAATATCGAAAGCTTGAACCAGTTCGTCTATGGAAAAAATTTCCTGATCGCCATGCGACCAGCCAAGTCTCACCAGATAGTTAAGGAGCGCTTCTGGAAGATAACCTTCGTCACGATACTGAAGCACACTCACTGCGCCATGCCGTTTGGAGAGTCGCGCCCCATCTGACCCTAAGATCATCGGTACGTGGGCATAAAGAGGCAGTTCGGCGCCTAGCGCCTTTAGAATATTGATCTGCCTTGGGGTATTGTTGACGTGATCATCGCCGCGAATGACATGTGAAATCTCCATCTCAAGATCATCTACGACCACCGTGAAGTTATACGTGGGAGACCCATCGGAGCGAGCGATAATAAGATCGTCTAATTCTGCATTGCGAACAACGATATTCCCTTTAACCAAATCTTCAATGACGACCTCGCCCTCATCTGGGTTCTTGAATCGGACCACAGGCGTGATGCCATGGGGTGGGACTCTGAGGTGGCGGCATCGTCCGTCATACCGAGGTTTTTCCTTATTGGCCAACTGCTGTTCACGCATCTGATCCAAGGTCTCTCGGCTACAATAACAAGGGTAGGCTTTGCCTTCCTCGAGAAGCCGGGCCATCAAAGCCTTATATCGATCAAATCTCTGAGTCTGAAAGAAAGGGCCTTCATCATAGTCAAGACCCAGCCAAGCCATCCCTTCAAGAATCGCATTCACTGATTCGGGTGTTGAACGCTCAAGGTCCGTATCCTCAATACGAAGAACAAAGTTGCCGCCATGTTTTCGCGCATAGAGCCACGAAAACAGCGCTGTACGCGCACCACCCACGTGGAGATAACCTGTTGGGCTGGGTGCAAACCGAGAACGAATGGTCATGATGGATCCCTAAATGTCGAGGTGGCAGTGTCGATGGCCGGCATTCTTCTAAACCTTAAATGAACTGTTAAAGCGCCTCATGCTGCCTTCTTTGATGCAGGCGTTGCTCGCGTCTGCGACCATTGACGGAGATGCTTGATCTGCTCCTCCATCGTTTTTGAGAGGGGAACCATTCTTGCTGAGGTGTAGGTAATGTCCTTTTCATCGAAGACCCTATCTTCTTGAAAGGCGTGAATTCTTGCCGCCTTAACGGCCTGTTCAATCTCGGCACCACTCCATTCTTTGGTAATAATGGATAGAAGATTCATATTGAAGGTGTCAGGGTCTCCACCATAAGCCGTGATATGAATCTTGAAAATGGCACGGCGCTCTTCATCCGAAGGAAGGTCGAGGAAAAACAACTGGTCAAATCGACCTTTACGCAGTACCTCCGCGGGAAGTTTCTCAATTCGGTTTGCCGTCGCCACGACGAAAACCTGAGGCGGCTTCTCCTGCATCCAGGTCAGAAAGCTTGAGAAAATGCTGCTACTCCCAGAACTTCCCGACATACTGTCGTATCCGAAGCTGTTTTCCATTTCATCGACCCACAGCACCAGGGGAGAAATGTTTTCAGCCGTTCTAAGGGCATGATCAAAGGCATACTCTGGCGTCCCATAGGCCCCAGACATGACCAAATTCATATCAAGACGCACCAGAGGCAAATTCCAGGCGCTCGAAATGACTTTAGCCGCCATACTCTTACCACAACCACTGATCCCCATAAAAAGAATCCCGGTGGGCATCGGAATATCAGTCTGAAAGGATTGCCGACTGAACAACGATTTGCGGCTTAAGAGCCATTCCTTAAGGTTCTCAAGACCACCGACCTGGTGGAGTTCGAGACTTTTCGAGATGAACTGGAGGCAGCCTTCCTTTTGGAGGGCCGCGGTCTTGTCCGCGTAGATATCTTCAAGGACCGCTGGAAGTTCAAACTGATCAGATTTGGCCCAACCCATCACGAGATGGTTAATCTCATCAAGACTCAACCCCTTCATCGCAGTGGCCGCTTGCAACTCCCATTCCTGATCAACGCGGCCGCCGCAGCCAGCCCCCGACAATGAAGAATGGAGATATGCAAGAATCTCATTCCCAGTCGGCATTCCAAGATCAACCAACCACATCTGTCCCTTAAGCTCATCCGGTAACAAGAGCTTAGGATGAGAGAGGAAGACGAACACTTGGCGTCCTTCAAGATCCCGATAGAGATCCCGGAGGGCCCTCACCAAAACCGGATGGCCTTCGAACAGTGAAGGAAGATCGTGGAGGACGTAAAATACGTCGTCCTTGGTGTGACGAATAGCATCAAGGACCGCCAGGGGATCTTGAACAGCGCGATCACCATCAAGGCCACTGGCCGCACTCCATATCTTAAGCGCTCGATGATCACCGTAATGATGGAGGGAGAGCGTCTTCAGCATCCCAAGAAGACGTCCTTCTTCTCGAGTTTTGACGTAGGTTAAGGGGTAATGATTGTTGAGCCCCTTTTGCAGCCGGGGGTCGCTAAGATCAGTCATGTGGCGGTTGTTCCATCAGGATGATTGCATTGAAATCTCTATTTGCATTATATGGTCATTGACGTGATCACTACAGTGAAGACATGATCATTGAAGGAGGCATGGATGCCGACGACCCCCGAGGAGAAGGGTCATTGCGCAGCAGGACGTTCAAGGGCTTCTTCGGTGTCATCAGCGCCTTATCTCCGCTGGCCTTTCCAAGAATTCCTTGATCCCCTGACGGGTTCCACCACATCCCTGCCATCCGACAATCACCCTCAAGTGCTTAATCTGGGTTCGGTCAGAAAAATGGCTATTTCCTTACATGAAATGACTTGTACGCTTTTCATAAGCCATTTAGGATGCGTCGAATGGTGATGCACATCAACAAGTCTCACACATTAAGGGTTTACCCGAATCAGGAGCAACGCCGCCTGTTTGCTCGGACTGAGGGCGCTTGTCGTTACGTGTATAACCGGGCCTTGGCTGAGTGGGGTACATCCTACCAGCAGAAGAAAGCTGGGGAGATTGAAAAGGCCAAGTCGGTCATCGATATCAGCCAGGATGTGACCCAATGGAAAAAGCAGGAGGACACGGCACGGCTTTTAGAGCTGCCATCGAGTCCTCTGACACAAGCCCTCCGCGCACTAGATGATGCCTTCAAAAGATTCTTCAAGGGCCAGAACCGCTCCCCCAAAAAGCATCGCCGCCAGAAGGCGTGTTCGATTCGGTCACAGCTTGACCCAAGACAGAAGACTGCTGCCGACGCCTGGGCCAATCAGAAGATCTTCTTTCCCGGGTTCGGAATCCTCAAGTCGTCACTTCCTAAAAGGCTGAGGGTGGCCCAGCCCAAGATGCTGACCCTGTCCCGTGACGCCTGTGGCCGTTACTTCGTGGCCTTCATGGTGGAGGTGGAGCAGGCGCTGCACCCGGAGAATGACCAGGCGGTTGGCGTAGACCTTGGAGTCAAAATCCTGGTGGTGTACTCAACGGGTGAAAAGATCAAGGCCCACAAAGCGGTAATCAAACTGCGAAGAAAGCTAAAGCACGCCCAGAAAACACTGAGCCCCAAGCAGGGTGCGATGAAGGACACTCAACACAAGCTGACAGATGATCTGATCCAACGCTTTGGGGTGATCTGTCTTGAGGACCTGAACGTCAAGGGCATGATGGCCAGCGCCAAGGGAACGGAGGAAGCCCCCGGCAAGCACGTGGCCCAGAAAGCGGGGCTCAACCGAGGCATTGCCCATGCAGGATTCGGTGAGATTCGCCGTCAAATCGAGTACAAAGCCCATTGGAGAGGGTGCAGAGTCCTCTTCTGTGACCGATGGGCACCCACCTCTCGCACCGGCTCCTGCTGTGGTGCGTATCAGGCAACCTTCAGTCTGAAGATCAGAGCGTGGACCTGCTCTAACTGTGGCGCGGTTCATGACAGAGATAGGAATGCGGCGATCAATATCGTCACGTTCGCTCCGGGGGGAACCCCGGAAGCTAGGGCGGGGAACGTCCGAAGTAAAGCGCGAGGAGAGGTATACCCACCCGGCCCGGATGAAGCGATTCAGCCGACACGCTGGGACCTCGATGAACCGCGAACCGAAAGCCAGCTTCTGAACGGTCAGGAGGTCATGCCGAGTGAGACACGATGTCGATCGGCAGCATGACAGGCGCGGATTCCAAATGACTCATCCCACGCACGAGAAGACTTTTCACCTGGAATCATTCCTGAAGACACTCACTCAGCGGCCGGGGGTTTACCGAATGCTCGATGAGACAGGAGAAGTCATCTATGTCGGTAAGGCTAAAAATCTTAAAAAAAGAGTACAAAGTTATTTTTCAGGGAAAGAGGCCTCACCGAAGCAACAGGCCATGGTCCTAAGAATCCGAAGTATCGATGTTCGGGTGACCCATACCGAAGGCGAGGCACTGCTGCTTGAAAGTCAGTTGATTAAACGTCATCGCCCTCGATACAACATTATTTTAAGGGATGACAAAAGTTATCCTGCGATTCACGTCTCGACCCAACAAGAATTTCCGCGGGTCACCTTTCATCGGGGATCAAAGCAGCCGGTTGGCCGCTACTTTGGACCTTATCCCAGCGCCAGTGCTGTCAGGGAAAGCCTGAAGCTTCTTCAGAAGGTGTTTCCTGTAAGACAATGCCGGGACTCTTTTTTCGACAACCGTTCAAGACCCTGTCTTGAATACCAGATTGAACGGTGCACGGCACCCTGCGTGGGATTTATTTCTAAAGAGGACTATGCCAGAGATGTCCATGACACCCTCATGTTTCTCAACGGCGATGGCCGACAACTGATTGACGTGCTCGCTGATCGGATGGAAAAGGCCGCCGTGTCTCTCGCCTTCGAAAAGGCGGCGCGATACCGAGATCAGATATCAACGCTTAGAACCGTCCTTGAGAAACAGGCCGTCCACGGCGAGCAAGGTGACCTTGACATTATCGCATCAGCGATTGAAGGTCAGACGGCCTGCATCCAAGTTGTCTTTATCCGAGGCGGCCAACAGATCGGTGACCGAAGTTACTTTCCTATCATGCCCTATGATCATAGTGAGAGTCAGGTTCTTGAAGCTTTCCTGACCCAGTATTACCCGGGGAAGTCGATTCCTCGAGAAATCCTGCTCGGTAGCGCCATCGATCAACCGGCGCTCGTCGAAGAAGTACTCAGTCAACTGGCAGGGCACCCGATCCGCCTGACGAGCAATGTCCGCTCTGAACGCGCGAGGCGGGTCCAATTGGCACGAACAAATGCCCAAACGGCGCTCGCCACGAAACTGGCACACCGACAAAGTCTTCAGGCGCGTTTTATCGCGCTTAAAGAAGCCCTTCAACAGAAAGTGCTGCCAAGACGCATCGAATGCTTTGACATCAGTCACACCCAAGGGGAACTGACCGTCGCTTCATGCGTTGTGTTTGATCACCACGGTCCTATTAAATCAGCCTATCGACGCTTTAACATCGAGGGGATTACCCCGGGCGATGACTATGCAGCCCTTCAACAAGCGGTTCAACGGCGGTACCGTAGAATCAAAAGCGGCGAGATTGATCGCCCCGATATCCTCTTTATTGACGGCGGAAAAGGGCAAATAAATGCGGTTAAATCGACCCTTAACGAACTCGGAATGGACGATATCGTCATCTTTGGGATTGCTAAAGGCCGCGAACGTAAACCCGGCCTCGAAATGATGATTGATCACGATTCCATGAGGGCATTCATGCTACCCTCTCACTCCCCTGCCCTGCTCCTGATCCAGCAGCTCAGGGATGAAGCCCACCGATTTGCCATCACCGGTCACCGGGCGCGACGTGCAAAGGCCAGAAAACCGAATAGTCTCGAAGGGATCCAAGGGCTTGGGCCCAAGAGACGACAACAGCTATTGCGCCAATTTGGCGGAATACGAGAAATCAGTCGTGCCGGTGTAGACTCTCTCAGCAAGGTCGATGGTATAAGCCCCCAGCTGGCACAACGTATATACGATCTATTTCACGAACACGAAACTTGAGTCATGGAGTTAAACCTCCCCACCTATCTGACACTCTTAAGAATCGCACTAATCCCTGTGTTGGTAGGCCTTTTTTACTGGCCTTGGCCATGGTCACATGCGGCATGCGGTATGGTCTTTGCATTTGCTGGCCTCACCGACTGGCTAGACGGTTACCTCGCTCGTAAAATGGCTCTCACGACAAGGTTTGGGGCTTTTTTAGATCCCGTAGCCGATAAGCTGATGGTCGCCGTGACCTTGGTGTTGATTGTTCAGGCTGATCCAAGCCCCATGGTGGCTATCGCGGCGGCCGTGATTGTCGGCCGCGAAATTACTATTGCATCCCTTCGTGAGTGGATGGCCGAAGTGGGCGAGCGCCGCAAGGTCGCTGTGTCTGCCCTTGGAAAGTGGAAAACGGCAGCCCAGATGGTCTCTATCACATTGTTGTTGTTGGGGATGGATATCCTGAAAGATGATCTTCAGAGAATCGGTCAACTGTTATTGGTGTTGGCTGCCGCATTAACGCTATGGTCTATGATCCTCTATCTTCAAGCCGCGATGCCAGCCTTTTCAAGTAAGAAAGATGCCACTTAAGGCTGTCACAGTGTTGACAATTTCAAGTCTTATATCTAGAATTATTGGTTAATAAAGACGCGGGAATAGCTCAGTTGGTAGAGCACAACCTTGCCAAGGTTGGGGTCGCGAGTTCGAGTCTCGTTTCCCGCTCCAAATTCTTCAACCGCTGATCAGCGGTATCGGTAACGACCGATCTCAAGAGAGAACTGGGCCATTCAAGGTCTGGTAAACCCTATAATTACCCTTCTCGGCGCGTTAGCAAAGCGGTTATGCAGTGGATTGCAAATCCATCTAGGGCGGTTCGACTCCGCCACGCGCCTCCATTACAAAACAAGTCACTAGCAAAGATTCAAACGCTGAATAAACGACGCATGATCTCACCACACGTACTCTTCGGTCTTGGCTTGCAAGAGCCTGCAGAGTCCTCAGCAATACGTTTGAACGTTCCTCAATTGCGGTGTCTGGGGCTCAACTCCCTTTTTGTAGTCAGGAATGCACAAGTCCCAGGCGTAC
>QYQA01000006.1 GCA_007280285.1 Methylococcus sp.
CCGCAGAGAGACTGGTCATGGTCGCCTCGAGATCTTCGAGGGAAGCCTGACCTTCATTGGCAAGGTCGGTGGTGTGATCGGTCACCTGATTGATGCCGGCCATGGTTTGGAGCAATTCTTCGGCGGTGGCCGAAATTTCCTTAGTGGCCGCCGCAATCTCGATGGTTGTCGAGCCGAGATTATTGACTTCGTTACTTTGGGTGCGGGTCATCGCGCCGAGGCTGTTGGCCGTTGAGACCAAATCAATGGTGGAGCGCTGGACCTGGCCGATTAAGGAGTTGAGGTAGTTCACCATCTGGCCGAGGGCATTGATGAGCTTACTGGTTTCATCATGGCCCACCGCGGAAAGATCACCGGTGAGATCTCCCGCAGCGACCCGTTCGGCCGCTTCAACGGCGGTTCTGATGGGTTTTGAAATCGATCGAGCCACCATCAGTGCGATCAATAGAATCGGGGTTAGGATAATGGCAACCACGCCCAGAATGGCCCAGCGCTGCTCGCCGACCATGGCCATCGCTTCTTCTGTGTCCTCCTGGACGGCGATGCCCCAGCGAAAGGAGGGAACATAAATCCAGGAGGCGAGGACAGAACGGCGAAGGATGCCGATCACCTCGCCTTCGCCAGGATTTCCCTTCATGGCATTTTGAATGCCAACACCGTAGGAATCTCCAGGCTTGACGACGAGCTTAAAGCTGGAATCACTTCTGTTTCTTAAGGGAGCCGCAATCTTGATGCCCTCTGGGGTCAGGGTGCCGACGACGACGTTGCCGGTATGGCCGAGCCCTTCATAATCACGGACGATGTCAAAGATCTCCTTGGTATCGATCTGTAAAAGGAGAATGCCGACGCGATGGCCATCTTCAAGGATGATCGGAGCGGACACAAAGCCCAGCGGATCGGCCATGCCAGGAAACAAATCGAAATCAGAAATATCAGCTTCGAGGAGGGTCATGGTCCTTCGAGCGAGACTCGCCAAAGGGGAGTCTCTTTGGGGTCCTGAGGAGATATTCTGACCGAGGTCGGGGGTATTTGAGGTTTGGTTGATGACTTCGCCTGAGGGCGAGAGGACGATGGCCCCCGTAAATCCGAGGCTTGCCGAAAAGTAGCTGGTCAGGTGGTCAATCTTGTTTTTTTGCTCGCCCTTCATTTGCGGCGATGCTTTGGGATCCTCAAACGCCACAATAGCATCGGCAAGACGTTTTAGACGACCGACCACATTAGCCGCGCGGGTCCGCTCAAAGGCATAGATTTCGAGGGAGTTTGCCTTATCCTTGGCCACCATAGCGAGTTTCTGGAGGGTGTTCTCCCGGAGCGCGTGACTCGATACTTGGTCGATGATCAGCGCCGAAATGATCATCGGCAGGAGGACCAATAATCCAAACCAAAAGATCAATCGGGTGGCTAAGTTCTGTCGATGTGTCATCCACTCTGGAATGAGCTTCAAGGCCTTTCTCCGGGTATCTTGGCGCTGGGTGAACGGTTAACCCATTGCTGCCCCCAGGTGTTATAGAGGTTCTCCAAAAACGCATTCCATTCCGGGGCTGATCGTGACGAGGGGTAAGGAATGGGCCGGATTGGATGTTCAGCCGACCAGACAATCTCAATGGCGCCTTCGGCATTGATCTTGCCCATATTGAAGGAACGCCAGGCATGACGGGTGGAAGAATCCACCGTGACGATGCCTTCTGGGGCATCGTAACTTAAGCCGAGGATTCCTTGGCCGACCTCCGTGGGTTCCGTGCTTTCGGCGCGCTCGACCCCAAGGTGCCAGAACATGGTGCTGAAGTAGGCGGTTTCGGTAAAGTCGCTGACGACGCGGTCGTGTCCGTAGCGGGCTCTAAAGCGGCCGATAAACGCTTCGTTTTCCGGTCGCTCAATCGTCTGAAAATAACCAAAAGCCACGTAATGGCCTCGAAGGTCGGCATGAGGGATCGCTTTGGTCTCGGTTTCTGCGATCGAGAAAGAGATCACCGGCGTTTTTTCGGCCGTGATTCCAGCTTCGCGAAGGGCCCTGTAGAAGGGGGCGTTTGAATCACCGACAACCGTGCTCAGAATGACGTCAGGCTTAGCGGCTTTAATTTGCCGGACGGCCTCGCTGGCGTCCAGTCCGCCGAAGGGCATATACATCTCTCCCACCGTTTCGCCGCCCAAGGCCTTGAGTTGGTCGCTCACAATCGCGTTCACCGAATGCGGCCAGATATAGTCAGAACCGATCAGGAAGAAGCGTTTGCCAAGATTCTCGAAAGCCCAGTTGACGGCAGGCAACACCTGCTGATTGGGGGCTGCCCCCATGTAGATGATATTGGGGGAGTTTTCAAGTCCCTCATAGGCCATGGGATAAATCAGGAGACTGTTGTTCCGCTCGATAATGGGCTTAACGGTTTTTCTGCAGGCGGAGGTCCAACAACCGATGACGGTCGACACCTGATCTTGGACAAGCAGCTTTTCAACGCTTACCGCGGCGGTCTCCGGATTGGATTCGGTGTCGGCGACGATGGCTTCAACCTGCATGCCAAGGACACCGCCGGTTGCATTAATTTCTTCAATGGCGAGGAGCTCGGCTTCTACCATCGATTTCTCGCTGACGGCCATCGGTCCCGTGAGGGCATGGAGAATCCCGATCCGTACCGTTTGTTTTTCTTGGTACTGAAAGAAGAGCCATCCCGCTAACGCGGCGGCAAGGAGCCCGAGAAGAGCCCAGCGGGAGCCTAAAGCGACACGAAGTGGCCGGGATTTCTCAGGGAGATTCACGCTAGATCGCTTCGGCGACGGTCGGTACTATAACGAAGAGCTTGCTGAAGCCGCTGATCTCAAAGACATCCATGAGGGTCGCATTCAGGCCGCAGAGTTTGACTTTGCCGCCGATCGGTTCGAGGCGTTTAGCGATCAACAGGATCGCCCTAAGGCCTGCACTGCTGATGAAGTTGACGCCGCTGAAATCTAGCACATGCTGGTGGTCACCGCCTTCGATCCATACGAGGGCTTCGGCTTCAAGCTCTTTGGCACTGTTGGCATCAAGTCGGCCGTTTAATGTGAGGACGAGGGCGTTTCCTTTCTTCTCCGTTGAAATCGAGAGCATAGTTTTGTCACCGTTGATTGCATGAGGGGGTATGGGGCGTCGCCAAGGGTCGTTCTACCGTCCTTATTCTAGAGCAGTTCCGGTCCTCGAGGAGCCGTTTGGTTTCATTATTTGGTTGATTCTTCAGTCAAGGACCGGAAGGAACGAGGTATTTTCTGCATCCGTGCACCAGAGATCTCCCGTTTCAAGATCAAACCACCAGCCGTGCAGTTTTAAGTCACCGGACTTGATGCGTTCCTCGATCCAGGGGTAGGTGGTGAGATTGGCGAGAGAGCCACGAATAGCGGCCCGTTCGGTCAGATGCTGGTGCTGGCAGAGCGTGGTCACGTCGAGTTCATTCATCCCCTGTCCGTCAAGCCCTTTACCATTGGGGTTATGGAGATACCGGGAGCAGCCAGCAAGCGCGATAGACACCCAACTACCAATAAAATCCCGCTCGATTTTATGGCCTGAAACACTCCCCAAAAGGGCCTTGATACCGCCACAGGAGGCATGACCGAGAACCACGATGTGGTTGACCTTGAGATCCCTCACCGCATACTCGATCGCGGCTCTTGCTCCGTCAACATGACCCTCGAGCTCGAAGGGGGGGACCAAGTTAGCCACATTTCGGATCACAAAAAGGTCCCCAGGTTGAGCGCCGGTCAGAATGGCAGGGTCGACCCTCGAGTCACTGCAGGCGATGAGCAACACTCGAGGGCTTTGGCCCTGTTCGCTGAGCTCCTTCATGCGCTCTGGGTCTTGGTGGTAATAGCGGTCTTGGAACCCCTTAATACCATTCAGGAGGTGGGTCAGGACATCATCAGCTGTGGCTTTCATGGGCGGATCCTTGTGGGGAATTGATTGGATTCTTCCTACTAGCACTCATCGAAATTCTATACTATAAGATGGCGGTATTTAATAGGTTATGAAGTCTCGTTGCGACCTCACTATGAGCCGGGACCTAAGTTCCTGAGGTGGGTCGTCAATGACCGATTTTTTTTGAGACCACATTCATGATCATAGGCTCTATGAGCGCCTCTTCCGAAGTGACTGATCCGCTGGTATTGCATTTGCCTCCAGAGGCCTCGAGTCTCGATGTGGTGGCCCAAGCCATTGAGACCTGCGCCATCGAGGGGCATTGGGGCGATAAGGCGCGTTACCATGTGGATCTCGTCCTTGAAGAACTTTTGCAGAACATCATTTCTTATGGGTTTCCTGAGGGGCCTTCTGGCGGCATTGATCTAACGATCCATCAGTCGCATGGCGAGATTCTGATTCGTCTCGAGGATGATGGCGTTGCGTTTGATCCTTTCAGTATCCCCCCCCCTGACCTGGAGGCGTCTCTTGATGAGCGCGCTATTGGGGGGCTTGGGGTTTATTTTGCTCGGACCTTTATGGATGACCACCGTTATAGCCGAGTGAATGGGCGTAATTGCGTGGAGCTCCGGAAACGCATGGTGCCAGCCCACTTGGATGAATCATGAGCCATTTGCTGTTCCATCTAGGCGAGGAACAGTTTGCTATCGCGGCGCAGGACATCCGGGCGGTCTTACCGCTGTCTCACCTTGAGCCGCTAGCGGCGGCGCCGATTCATGTGGCTGGGCTATTAAGGTTTCGCGGCGTCTTAATCCCTGTCGTGGATCTCATGCAGTTAAGAGGGCTCGGACCGAGTCAGTGGTTGATGAGCACCCGGGTCGTTCTGCTGAAGTGTGAGCCCCCTCACCAGCTCGCCATTTTGGCTGAAAAGGCGCTTGAAATGATTGAGCTTGAGACCTCGACGGATTTACCCAAAAGTATCGTTGGCGAAGCGCGCTCTTGGTTGGTGCCCCGGGTTTACCAAGGCAGCATGGGATTGGTCGAGGTGGTTGATTGGCGATCTTTGTTGACGGATGAGCTCCTGCTGCTGGTAGGGCGGGGCGCCTAAACGGAATGGATCTTGGCGCTGCATTGGTTGAATGGCTCAGTCGCGATTTCGGTCTTGATTCTGCCGTTTTTGGTGATGAAACCATCCAGTCGGCCGTGATGACGCGCCAAAGGCTCCTCGGGTTAACCGATCACCATGATTATTTTAAACGTTGGCGGATCGACCCGTTGGAGCAGAGCGCGCTGCTTGAGGCGCTCTTGGTTGGGGAGACCTGGTTTTTTCGGGAGCCCGCTGCGTTCAATCTCCTGGCTGAATGGCTTCAGCGTCACCGAGGGCGAGCGCCTCTTAGAATTCTGACCCTTCCTTGCGCAACCGGGGAAGAGGCTTGGTCCATTGCGGCGGTGCTGAAGAGTCTTGGTTTTAAGCCTGATGAGGCTCAGATTGAAGCGATGGATATCAGTGTCGCCGCTATCGAGACCGCGCAGCGGGGGCTTTATCCTGCTAAGCGGTTACGGTTATCTGGGGCGGAACCTTGGTACCATCAGCTGACGCCGAAGGACGGCCTTATCACCATCGATTGCGAACTCAAAGCCATGGTCAGGTTTACGACAGTGAATGCAGCGGACCGCGAATCGATACTCCAGTGTCGTCCTTACGATGTGATATTTTGCCGAAACATGCTGATCTATATGCATGATAAGGCTCGTCTGACCGTGCTTCAGACCTTGCTGATGCGTCTTCAGCCGGAGGGTTTGCTTTTTTTAGGTCATGCAGAGCGGCCTGCACCCGAGTTGGGTCTCGTGCGGGCGACCAGGGAGGGGACGTTTGCCTGGCAGCGATCGACCAAGGCCGCGGCGCAGCCTTCCCCTTCGCTGGGTCACCGGCAGCGAATCCTCCCCGGGGTCAAGCGGACGGAACCGATCCTGGCCCACGCCAAAAAAAGGCTGTCAGCCTCGACCTTCAGTGCGCCTCCAGGGGGCTTTGGGCCTCAAGAGATCTTTGAGGAACACGTGCTTTGGAAGGAGGCCCTAGCCCTGGCCGATCAGGGACGCTTGGAAGAAGCCTATGAGCGGGTGGGTGCTTTAGAGTTAAAACATGAAATGAATCCCGATCTTCAGTGTTTTGCCGGTGTTCTCCTTGGCGCTTTGGGACGAGTCTCAGAGGCCATGACCCGTTTTCGTCGGGCGCTTTATCTCAATCCTCAGCATTCTGAAAGCCTGTTGCACCTCCGCCTGCTGTTGGAGGAAAAGGGAGAGCATGAGGCTGCGGAACGATTGAAATCACGATGGACAGATTCCTGAGCCATGGACTTGACGCTCACTAACGAGACGCCACCAGAAGAGTGCTGGAAAGTGGTGGGCATTTGGGGGGACCGTCTGTGCCCCGAGTTGGCCGAGTTTGTTCATTGCAGAAACTGTCCGGCCTATGGTGTGGCCGGTCGCCAACTCTTAGACCGGCCGCCGCCCCCTGATTATCTCAATGAAATGACCGAGCGGGTCGGCAAGGTGCCTGATGTCGTGGATCAAAACCCACTCAAACTGCTGGTCTTTCGGGTCGGCGGCGCTTGGCTTGCGCTGCCGTCAAGGGTGATCGAGAAAACCCTCGCGCCGGCGCCGGTTATCCCCATTCCGGGCCGCAGTAACCGCCATTTTCTAGGTCTGGTCAATACCTTGGGCGAATTGCGACTGTGCTTGACGCTGGAGCATTTCATTGACAGTGAGTCGGAGAGCGAGCCTTTAGCCCCCTTGGCGCGCGTCTTTCCGAGAATGTTGATCGTCAAGTTAGAAGGGGATCGCTGGGTGTTTCGGGCCGATGAGGTGATCGGAACCCTCGATGGGCACTCGCAACAGCTGGAGTCGGTGCCAGCGAACCTTAAGCGTTCACAGCGCGGCCTTGTCTCCAGTCTTTTTATCTATGGTGGGCATCGTGTGGCGCTATTGAATGAGAAACGGTTGGCCAGCTTGATGATGGAGGCGCTGGCATGAGTGGGGGTGACGCCTTTCTTCTGGGGTTGTTTCGAGAGGAATTGAGCAATCACAGTGCCGTTCTGACGGAAGGTCTTCTGACGCTAGAACGGGGGGGAGGGAGCCCGCAAGCCATCGAGCCGCTCATGCGCGCAGCCCACTCAATCAAGGGGGCTGCGCGGGTCGTCGATCTTGATGCGATCGTCAGCATGGCGCACGTGATGGAGGATATTCTGGTGGCGGCGGGCGGCGGCGGTCTCAAAATGGATGCCGTGGGGACCGACCTTTTACTGGGTGCCCTCGATTGGATGGTCGGTGCGGTAGAAACCGACGACGAGGCTCTTTTCGGTTGGATGACCGACCATGCCGATGAGGCTGCGCAATGGGTTGATCGACTGGGTCAGTACTTCACAGATAGCAAGGCTTCCAAGGCACCGTCGGTCGAGTCATCAAAGGCCCCGCCGCCGGTTCCTCTGGTGACTGTTGCGGTGCTTTCAAAGGGCCTTGAAGACACCCCTCAACCGGAGCATTCGGTCCCGGCCCCGGAGCCCAGCGACCCCCCCATTCGAATCGCGGCTGAAACGCTGAGCCAGATTCTGGCTTTCTCGGCCGATCTATTGCTCGAGTCGCGACGACTAGAAAATCTTTGTCGGGGATTACAGCCCCTGAAGCGTCTTCAACGACATCTAAAGACCCAGTTACAATCCCAAAGTGATGGCTCCTTGCTAGAGCAGGGGCTTCATGAGCAATGGGAGGTCATGGAACAGCATGATGCCAGTCTTCAGCATCTGTCGAGTCGGATGAACTTTCTTGCGGACCGCCTTCATAATCTTGCCCTTCATGGACGCATGCGCCCCTTTTCAGAGGGTATTCAGGGTTTTCCGCGGTTGGTTCGTGATCTTGCTCGACAGCTCGAAAAATCGGTCGAACTGGATATAGAGGGGGCTCAGACGCTGATCGATCGCGATATTTTGACCCGATTGGATGCACCGATTAATCATCTTCTCCGCAATGCGCTCGACCATGGTTTAGAGACCGCCGAAGAACGAAAGGCCTCGGGTAAAGCGGCCGCAGGTCAACTCCGTCTTTCGGCACGCCACCGAAGCGGACGTCTTTTGATTGCGATCAGTGATGATGGTCGGGGAATCGATGCTGATATGTTGCGCCTGAAGATCGTACAAAAGGGCTTGGTCACGGAAGCGATGGCCGAAGCCGTGAGTGACGCCGAATTATTTGATTTCCTCTTCCTTCCCGGGTTGACGACGCGTGATGCCGTGAGCGAGATCTCTGGCAGGGGGGTCGGACTTGATGTGGTTCAAAGTATGGTCCACGCCAGTGGGGGCGCCATCAAAGTGTCCTCGAAGCCGGGCCTTGGGACGCGCTTTGAGCTCCTCCTCCCGGTGACCCGTTCGGTGATGAGAACCTTGCGGGTGACGATCGCCGGCCAGGCCTTTGCCTTGCCATTATCGCGGATCGATCGGGCTGAGCGGCTTGATGGGCGGTGCGTCGAGTGTCTGGAGGGGCTTTATTATTTTGCGGCAGCCGAAGGCAATGTCGCCCTGGTGTCGGCACGACGTCTTCTTGGCTTGGCAGAGGAGGATAGAGAAGGCCACCAGGGCGTTTTGGCCTTAGTCCTCTTTAGCGCAGAGGGGCGACAGTATGCCATGGAGGTAGAGCAGCTGGTCGGTGAAACCGATCTTGTGGTTCGCCCGCTTGATCGGCGTTTAGGGAAAGTTCCCCACATCAATGCCGTTGCTCTCGATGCCGAAGGCTACCCTGTTTTGATTTTGGATGTCGAGGATCTGATTCGCTCGGCCGATCGGTTGTCAGGGCAGGTACAAAGACCTAAACGGAGAAGCCCTTTGACGGCCATACAAAAGATTTTGAGGATTCTGGTGGTGGATGACTCATTAACCGTGAGAGAGGTTGAGCGAAAACTCCTCGAAAATGGTGGCTATGAGGTGGCGATTGCCGTGGATGGCGTCGATGGCTGGAATCAGTTGATTGAACAGACCTTTGACTTGGTGGTGACCGATGTCGACATGCCGAGGATGAATGGGATTGAACTGGTCACTCGAATTCGTGCAGAACCTCGCCTTGAGGCACTTCCCATCATCATTGTGTCCTATAAGGACCGGGAAGAAGATCGTCA
This sequence comes from Methylococcus sp., assembly GCA_007280285.1. Lineage (GTDB taxonomy): Bacteria > Pseudomonadota > Gammaproteobacteria > Methylococcales > Methylococcaceae > UBA6136. Next base: position 9,042 of record QYQA01000006.1, read on the forward strand.
GCGGGGGATGCAGGCGGGTGCCGATGCTTATCTCACAAAGAGCAGTTTTCACGATGCAGGACTGATTGAGGCGGTGAGGGATCTGATCGGCGCGGGAAGGCCTTCATGAGGGTCGCTATCGGACTGACGCATCCTCCCCTCTTTAAACAGCTGCGCGAGTTACTCTCCCGTTTAGAGGACGTCGAAGTCATCTGGGTCGCTAGTCGTTACCAGGACATTTTGGATCGTCAGCGGGTCGACCGGCCCGATGTGCTTTTGCTAGGGCTTGATTTTGAGGGGGTGGCGGTCGGGGAACTGACGCGACGTTTAATGGCTGAGGCTCCCTCAGGGATTTTGCTGCTGGGCCACCGAGATCCCCAGAGTCAGACCAAGGTCTTTGATGCCCTCGGTCAGGGGGCGTCTGATGTCGCTAATCTGCCTTCGGAGGCTCTCCTTGGGACGGATGTCGGTTGGGAGGATTTTCTAGACCGCCTTGAGACCCTAAGGACCCTTTTGGGTCATCAGCATCCCATTGACTCGTCGCATCACACGCTGGGTTCTGACATCGTGGACATCGGGATACCGTTGCCCCCGTTGGTAGCCATGGGCGCCTCCACCGGAGGGCCTAAGGCGTTAGCGACGATTCTCAAGGATCTCCCACAAAGCTTTCCAGGCGCCGTCGTCATCGTCCAGCACCTTGATCATCATTTTTGTCAGGGTTTGGCCGAATGGCTGAATCAGCTGACAGCCCTGTCGGTTTCAGCGCTGATCGATGAAGCCGTGCTTCAGCCTGGTCATGTTTATGTGGCGGCTCGGCCAGAACATATCGTCCTTCAGGAAGATCGAACCCTCGGTTTTTCCCTCGCTGAGCCTGAGCGTGTCAATCGTCCTTCCGTCGACGTGTTTTTTCACAGTATCGCGAGAGTGCCAAAGCCTCAAGCTATTGGGGTTCTCCTGACAGGGATGGGCCGCGACGGCGCTGAGGGTCTTCTGGCCATGCGGCAGGCGGGTTTGACGACGATCGCTCAGGACGCCCCTTCCAGTGTGGTCTATGGGATGCCCAAAGCCGCCAGAGAGTTGGGGGCCGCGCAATCCATTCTGCCGCTGGGGGCGATTGGTCAAGAACTGATGTATGCCCTTGAGTGCCCATTAATCCCCCATTAACAACGATCCAATATCATGAATATCCCTTCAATAGACTCCTCTCGCCGCTCGTTTGCTGATCATAAGATTGTGGTCCTCCTGATTGATGACCAACGCATTATCGGTGAGGCTGTTAAGCGGATGCTGATGGCAGAGACCGATATCGAATATCACTATACCTGTGATCCGAATGAGGCCTTGTCGATGGCGCTGAAGCTTCAGCCTACCGTTATCTTGCAGGATCTGGTGATGCCAGACATCGATGGGATCACCCTGGTGCGGGCGTTTAGGTCGGAAGTGAACACCTCTCAGGTGCCGATGATCGTTCTCTCGAGTAAAGAAGAGCCGGCGACTAAGGCGGAGGCTTTCAGTGCCGGCGCCAATGACTACTTAGTTAAGTTGCCCGACGCTGTCGAATTGATTGCCCGCATTCGCTACCATTCGGCGGCTTATACGAGGCTTCTTGAACGCGACGAGGCGTTTGTGGCCTTGGAGGAGAGCCAAAAGGCGCTAGCCTCCGAACTCCATGAGGCTGCTGACTATGTCCGCTCGTTATTACCCGAACTGATGACCGGACCCGATATCCATACGGCCTGGATCTTTAAGCCGTGTAGTTCATTGGGGGGTGATGCTTTTGGCTATTACGCCATCGACGAGGATCATTTCGCTATTTTCCTTCTGGATGTCTGCAATCATGGGGTCGGCTCGGCCCTGCTGTCGGTGAGTGCGATGAATGCCCTCATGGGGCAGACGCTGGTCAATGTGAATTTTCGTGAACCCATCGCGGTTATGGACTCTTTGAATAGTGTTTTTCTTATGGAAAAACATAACAATCTATATTTCACCATCTGGTATGGCGTGTGGCAGAAAAGTACCCGGATCTTGCGTTACTCGAGTGGCGGTCATCCCCCAGCGATTTTGTTGACGCCAGATGGTGGGGTGGAATCTTTGCGCTGCCGTGCTATGCCGATCGGGACGCTCGCCGAGATGACCTTTGAGGTGGCGCAGACCGAGATTCCTCCAGGCTCCACGCTGTATGTGTTTAGTGATGGTGTTTATGAAATTCAGAAGACCAGCGGTCAGGAGATGGAACTTGATGAATTCATTAGCATCCTCAAGGCGCCGGAGCGACAAGCTGGAAGGAAGGTTGATGAGGTTCTTGAGACCATGGTCGAGCTCCAGGGTCGTTCCCATTTTGATGATGATGTGTCCCTGATGGAGCTCAAGCTGGCATGAGGACTTCGATGGACGACCGTCAAAAAATGAAGATCAGTGATCTTGGTATCTCGGGGTGGCCTGACCCTCGTTTGGGCGTCAGAAGCCTCATGATCTTGGCCTTCTGGGTGCTGTTGAATGGCTGTTCCGATATGTCGGTTGGAAGTCAGCCGCTGGACCGCTCCCTTGATGTCCTCGACCTCGCCCGCCGTGAGGGGGTCAATGATTTCAGTTGCCCAGGTGCGAAGGTGGTGGATTCCAGCCTAAAACGGGTGAAGGAAGGCGACTGGGAGGATGGCCTTTTCAGTGACTATTTAGTTCAGGTGAAAGGCTGTGGTCACGAAGGCTATTACCGGATCACATGTCGCGCCGGAGGCCTTTGTTCTGTGGCTGAGTAATGCGCCGACTTGGCTTTAAGGGATGGCTGGAGACGCGAGGCTTTGTTGACTATCCGCCTCGAATTGCCGAATGGCTTGATCGGTCAGCGGGTCCCTGATCAGACGTTCCACGAGCGAGGGGCTGATGGTGGCGGCATAAGCCCCTAGCGCGATCAGCCGCGATAATGCTTCTTCGCTTCTGATGCTGGCGGCCACGAGCTTAAGACCCTCTTGCTGACACGCGATGCAGGCCCCGACTAAGGCCCAACTGTCGCGCCCATCGTCTTCAAGGCGCCCAAGGTAGGGGGCGACGTACTGAACGCCGAGAGATTTCGCCCAAAGCAGCTGCATCGGGTTCGAAAGTCCGGTCAGAAGGATCGGGCACTCAAAGGTTTTGACTGCCTCAATGACGCTCAGCCAATCGGCATGACACGGTAGCTTGATGACCAGGCGGGTCTTCGCCTTGATGGCTGTCGGCAGGAGTGTCGCCAGCCATTGATGGGCTTCGGTCGGGTCTTTGCGCGGCAATTGCAGCATAAGCTCTGAGAGTCCTCGCTCTCCCGCCTTGATCAGAAGATGATGATAGGTCTCTAGGGTAACGGGGTAGTCAGCCCGCCTGATCAGGGTCGGATTGGTGGTGACCCCAGCGAGTGGCGGTGCCCCTTCGGAGCGGACCCAAAGTGCGGGATTGGCGGTATCAAGGTAGAGCTTCATCGGTGTCAACCTGAAATTTTTTCACGCGCGAAATAAACTGGAAACGGCTCATTTTTCAAGAGAGCATGATACATTCTGAGGGGATGATTTTTTCGGCCCTAACGAAGGCGAGGTTGCGGTGATGACCCAACGATTTGGACATGGCATGGAACCCAATATCCCATCAGCAAGACAGCGCCAACAGCCAAAGGCGAATCGTGCCATCGTCGGCTTTAAAATACTGATCTTTGTGCTGGCCCTAGTGCCAATGACCAGACTGCTGATGAATGGCTATCTGGATGCGCTGGGGGCCAATCCGGTCGAAAAGATTCTCCATAACACCGGGTTCTGGACGCTTTCATTCCTGATGATCACCCTCTGGGTGACCCCGCTGCGATCGGTGACGGGCTGGACCTTCATCGGCCGCTTTAGGCGCATGCTAGGGCTGTTCGCCTTTTTTTATGTGGTCCTTCATTTTCTTTCCTATCTCGTCCTTGACCAATTTTTCGATTGGCCTAATATTCTAAAGGACATTAGTAAGCGCCCTTACATCACCGTGGGGTTTTCGGCATTCTTGATCCTGATCCCTCTGGCCGTTACCTCCACAGATGGCATGATGCGCCGTCTTGGGGGGAAGCGTTGGCGGGGTCTTCATCGATGGGTCTATTTAGCCGGTTTTGCTGGTGTGGTGCATTTTTGGTGGTTAGTGAAGAAGGACATCACCGAACCTTCCCTATTTGCGATCGCTTTTTCGGTTGCCATGATCGTGCGGGTACTGATGAAGGTAAGAAAGCGGCCGTCCCCTTCCCTGATCATCCCTCATTGACGGTTTTCACCTGCTGTAAGGAGTACGCGATGCGATTCAATCTGAATTTGAAGGAGTGCGAGGTCACCTCGAGAGCACTTTGGGCTTCACGCCGTGACTTTTTACGACAGACCATGACGGCAGGGCTCGGTGGATGGATAGCCGCGCCTTTGGTCGCCAAGGCCGGATCGCTTGGGGCGAAACCAAACCCCGCGTTTCGTGTCAGTGACCCCACGACCCCCCTTGAAAAGGTCACCACCTACAATAACTTCTATGAATTTGGCACCAGCAAGGAGGACCCCGCTCAACAGGCGACCGACTTTAAGGTTCGTCCCTGGAAGGTGGTTGTCGAGGGGGAGGTCAATAAACCTCAAACCTTTGATCTTGACGATATCCTTAAACTGGCTCCCCTTGAAGAAAGAATATACCGGCTCCGCTGCGTTGAGGCCTGGTCGATGGTCATTCCATGGATTGGCTTTCCCCTCAAGGAGTTGCTGAACCGGGTAGATCCAAGAGGCAATGCCAAATTTGTTGAATTGATTAGCCTCATGGACCCTGATCAGATGCCGGGCCAGAAAAACGCAGTGTTGGATTGGCCTTATCGGGAGGGTCTTCGTCTCGATGAGGCCATGCACCCTCTGACCCTTCTCACCGTTGGGCTTTATGGCGATGTCCTACCGAATCAGAATGGCGCCCCGGTCAGGATCGTGATTCCCTGGAAGTACGGCTTCAAGAGTGTCAAATCGATCGTCCGCATTCGGTTGACTGAAACGATGCCGGTGACGTCCTGGATGAAGGCAGGCCCCTCGGAATATGGGTTTTACGCCAACGTCAACCCGGCGGTGGATCATCCGCGTTGGAGCCAGGCCAAAGAGCGCCGCATTGGTGATTTTCTAAAGCGTCCCACGCTCCCTTTCAACGGCTATGCCGATCAGGTCGCAAGTCTTTATTCAGGGATGGATCTCACGAAAAACTTCTAGGGTCGACCCCCCTGAGGCTCAGGCCTCCATATCGGTAAAGAAACTGTTGTCCTCACCGCCCTCGTGAAGGGCAATCCGAAGCGTTTGCGCCTCGAAGGCCGCCGACTGGGCCGATGAGAGCACGCGCTTCGGGGTCGGGGCGTCCCGCTGGAACTTATCGATGACCTCTTTGATTTTGGTCTCAAAGATTTCTGGCGCCACCGGTATAAAGGTTCCAGAGGACATGTTGAAATGGGGAAAGAAAAGAATCCGCCCGACGATAAGGGCGCCCTCGATGCCGGTCGATGAGAGCCCAAGATCCATGATCTCGAGGCCCTCATCTTGAACGACATCCCTTAGTCTGGCGCCGCGATGAGGCAAGATCTCTTCGATGAGAAAAATCGAAAACCGGGCGCTTGAGAGCCCTTCCCAATAGGTCTTGTGATCCTCCGGGGTGGCGTTTGTTGCGGCGTCGAGGGCTCGTTCTATGACATTTTTTCCCTGCCGGCGAAAATGCTGAAGACAGAAGTCGTAGGCAATCGCAATCTCATCCTCTTGATGGAGGATCAGGGTTCCTGCTTTGGAGAGTCCGAGCTTCTTGCCGGCATCGGGAAGCGCGGGGGGCGGCAGCTGGCGAATCAATTCGAGGTTGAGCTGTCGGCTGAGTGCCCGGAAGTCTTTGTAGACCTCGAGTTGTTTTTGTTGTTCGGGACTCATGGCGGGACCAAAGAGGTTTTTGAGCCATTTCATGGGGTAGGGTCTTGAGGTTGATCTATGAACTCGAGGGGTCCCTAAAGTGGACACCATCACCAGACCCTATGATACCGCCTGCCTCGACATCCTCCCAGACAAGGCATCCCCCGGCGAGGTGGCAACCGTGAGTTTTAATTAAAAAAGAAAACCAGGGACTGAAGAGTGTCCTCAGAAATTTGATAGAATCAGTGCCCCTTTCAATGAACCACACGGGATGGCGCAAAAACTCTACATCGAAACCTTGGGTTGTCAGATGAATGAATATGATTCTGCAAAAATGCGGGATGTATTGATGAAGTCGCATGGTTTTGTTGTCACTCAAAACCCCGAGGAAGCGGATGTCCTCCTGATGAATACCTGCTCCGTTCGCGAGAAGGCGCAGGAAAAGGTGTTCTCTGAGCTTGGCCGCTGGCGTCCTTTGAAGCTCGCTCGTCCTGATTTGATCATCGGTGTCGGTGGCTGCGTTGCGAGCCAGGAAGGCGAGGCGCTGCAAAAGCGGGCGCCCTTCGTTGATCTTGTGTTTGGCCCGCAGACCCTGCATCGATTGCCTCAGCTCCTTGATCGGGCGAGGCAGGACAAGGCCCCGCAGATCGACGTCTCCTTCCCTGAAATCGAGAAATTTGACGCGCTGCCGGAGCCTCGGGCTGAGGGTCCCAAGGCGTTTGTCTCCATCATGGAGGGCTGCAGTAAATACTGCACGTTCTGTGTGGTTCCCTATACGCGAGGCGAGGAAATCAGTCGTCCCCTCGATGATGTGATCATGGAGCTGGTCACTTTGGCGGACCAGGGCGTCAAAGAAATCATTCTCCTGGGCCAGAATGTCAACGCTTACCGCGGGCTCATGGAGACCGGCGAGACAGCTGATTTTGCGTTGCTTTTGCATTATGTGTCCGCTATCGAAGGGATTGAACGGATCCGTTACACCACCTCGCACCCGGTGGAGTTCAGCGATAGCCTGATCGCGGCTTATGGGGAATTGCCAAAGTTGGTCAGCCATCTCCATCTCCCGGTCCAAAGCGGCAGCAATCGGATCCTTGGGCTCATGAAGCGGGGGCATACCCGCGAAGACTATATCGCCAAGATTGATCGCATCCGAAAGGTTCGCGCCGATATCTCGCTCTCTTCAGACTTTATTGTGGGTTACCCTGGAGAAACCGAAGAGGACTTTGAAGCCACCATGTCGTTGATCGAGTGGTTAGGTTTTGATCATTCTTACAGTTTCATTTACAGCCCGCGCCCGGGGACCCCGGCCGCTGGGCTTAGGGATGATGTCCCGCTCACTGTCAAAAAGGCACGACTGGCAAGGCTTCAGGGGCGGATCAATGAAATGGCGGGGGAGATTTCCCGCGGGATGCTTCAGAGCACCCAGCGCGTTCTGGTCGAAGGCAGCTCGCGCCGCGACGGCCGGGAGCTGTCAGGGCGGACCGACAACAATCGCGTGGTGAATTTTCCGGGTGATGCGCGTCTAATTGGTCAGTTCGTTGATGTTTTTATCACCGAAGCGATGCCGAACTCGCTTCGGGGCCGCTGGGTTGCCGATACCCACTCTTCTCAGGTCAGCCAGTAGCACGCCCTTGACTGAAACCCTTTCGACCCTCCAGTTGCATCTTGAACCGGATGACAACGAGCGGCTTGCGAGCCTTTGTGGCCAGTTCGACGATCATCTTCGACAGGTTGAGCGTCGATTGGGTGTTGAGATCGCGCATCGGGGCAATAACTTCACGCTGATGGGAGCGGACCGTGCAACCGCGGCGGCCGCCCACGTCCTTAAAAGTCTTTTTGACGCGACCTTGGATGAAATGATCACGCCCGAGCGGGTTCACCTGACCCTTCAGGAATCCAATGTTGAAGCGATGCTGGCCACTGGCAGCGAACGGTCGATGGCGGTGTTTAGGACGAAGCGGGGGGTTATCCGTCCGCGTGGCGCCAATCAACACCGCTACCTTGAGAATATCAGCCGACACGATATCAATTTTGGCATTGGGCCGGCGGGGACTGGCAAGACCTATCTCGCGGTGGCCTGCGCGGTCGCGGCCTTGGAGCGCGAGGAAGTCCGCCGCCTTATTCTGGCGCGACCGGCCGTTGAGGCCGGCGAAAAGTTGGGTTTTTTACCCGGCGATATGGCACAAAAGGTCGATCCCTACCTGAGACCCCTTTATGATGCGCTCTATGAAATGTTGGGTTTTGAGCGCGTTGCAAAGCTGATGGAGCGTCAGGTGATTGAAGTGGCGCCTCTTGCCTTCATGCGGGGGAGGACGCTCAACGATTCCTTCATCATTCTGGATGAGGCTCAGAACACGACGGTGGAACAGATCAAAATGTTTTTAACCCGGGTAGGGTTTGGGTCAAAGGCGGTCGTGACAGGGGACATTACCCAGATAGATTTGCCGCGGAACAAGGAATCAGGCCTTCGTCATATTCTCGAGGTTCTCAAAGACGTTGAGGGGATTACCTTTACCTTCTTTGGCGCCCAAGATGTGGTCCGCCATCCTTTGGTTCAGCGCATCGTGGCGGCCTATGAGGCGTATGAGCTGGCCAAGCCGACGCAGCCTCATGATCGTTGATCTTGATAACGTTTGTGCCGCTTCGATTCCTGACATCGAGCGATTCTTGTGCTGGGCTCAGGCCGCGCACCGAGAAGACGACCTTGAGCTTTCAATCCGTGTTGTCGATGAACGGGAAGGTGCAGAGCTCAATTGGATGTATCGCCAAAAAGAAGGTCCTACCAACGTGCTGAGCTTCAGTTGTGATGTTCCAGAGGGTGTTCCTTGCCGTCTTCTTGGGGATCTGGTCATCTGTGCCCCGGTCGTCGAACGAGAGGCGTTGGAGCAGGGCAAGCCACAAGAGGCCCATTGGGCCCATCTCGTGATCCATGGCGTATTGCACCTTCGTGGTTTTGATCATGTCGAAGAGGCTGAAGCCGAAGAGATGGAAGCAATTGAAATAAAGATCCTGCAAGATCTTGGTTATCCCAATCCTTATGAGCTACTGGAGACATCTCGGCCATGAATGACGAACACGCCGGCGAGCATCGGAGCTGGCTCGAGCGCCTCACTCACTTTATTTCAGGGGAGCCTGAAGATCGCGATGATCTGCTGGAGCTTCTAAGGACCGCTCAAAAGCGAAATCTGATTGAGCATGAGGCGCTTTCTATGATTGAGGGGGTGCTGCAGGTTTCGGAGCTGAGGGTCCGCGATATCAGCATCCCAAGGTCGCAAATGGTGGTCGTTCCCCAGGACGCTGAAATAGAGGCCATCTTCCCCCTGGTGGCAGAGTCTGCCCATTCCCGTTACCCCGTGATCGCTGAAGACCGAACCGAGGTGGTGGGTATCCTTTTGGTGAAGGATCTGCTGTTGCACAGTCTCAATGAGCGTTCAGCGCTGGTTCGTGAGGTGATGCGGCCGGCTTTGTTTGTCCCTGAAAGCAAGCGCCTCAATATCCTCCTGCTGGAATTTAGGGCGACCCGAAGTCATATGGCCATCGTGGTCGATGAGTATGGGGCGGCTGCGGGTCTGGTGACGATTGAGGATGTCCTCGAGCAGATCGTCGGGGATATTGAGGACGAGCATGACTTTGGCGAGGAAGAGTTCATTTTCCGTAAAAGCGATCATGAATTTACCCTCAAGGCCTTGATCCCGATAGAAGATTTTAACGACTATTTTGAAGCTGACTTTAAGGATGATGAGTTTGATACGCTCGGCGGCCTCTTGGTGCACCAGTTGGGTCATGTTCCCAAGCGAGGGGAGAAGGTCTCTTTGGGCCGTTTCAATTTTAGTGTCCTAAGAACCGATAGTCGCCGCATTGAAGTCTTGAAGCTTCTGGTGGAGCCGCTCGCGGCCATCAAACGCTGATCCTCGAAGCATGGGTCATCAGGGTTCGGCTAGGATGGCCCTGCACTCGGGTGGCATAAGAGGCTTTGGCGGCGCCGGAGGCTTCTTTTGAGGCGTCGGTTCCGACGGTTTACTCAGCCACCCATCGAGCGCATCGCAACCATCCCCGAGTGGGATCGCTTTTTGACGGACACAGGAAGGGCTGTCATCCGGGCAAGCCAGACGCAGGTGAAAGTGATCTTCATGGTAGAACCAGGGTCTGATCTTGCGGAGCCAGTCTCTGTCCCCTTGGGTCGTTCGGCAAAGCTCCTGCTTGATTCTGGCGTTGACGAAAATACGGTCCGCCTCGGGGTGTTGGGCGGCAGCCTTCAGGATGATGGCATGATTCTCGTCCCAAAGATCGTAGTTGAGGCCATTGCTGACGGGACTGAGAAGGCTAAAGGCCTTGATGTTGGAGCGGTCTTGGTTCGCCTTCAGATGAAGAGAAGGATGGAGGTCAAACCAGACATCGACATCGAGACCGGTCTGATGGCTGCGATGGCCAAACGGCATGGGGCCACCCCGAGCCATCCCGAGGTCACCCACATGAAGAATGCCAAGGCCGCGAGCGGCTCGTCTCCCTAAAGACTTGATCGTGTCGATCAGGCGGGGGTGGCCATAGATTCGGTCGCGTTCAAGATGCATGGCCATATAGCCTTCGCCGTCCTCGGGAAGCCTTTTTGAACCCTGAAGGCAGCCGGCACTGGTGTCACCAATGGCCTTCGGGGCCCCCCCGGTGGGTCCTGAAGCCTCGGACCAGACATTCGCCTTGGCGCTGGCGGCGAGTGCTAGCCCGAGGGTGAGGGTAGCGATGAATCGAAGCATGGCTTACTCGTCCCCCTCTTGGTTAGGTGAAGGGTTGTTCTCCGCCCCTTTTTCGGCCGAGAACATGTTCTTGACCCCACTAAACCATCCTTTGGCGCGGGTGACCTTGGTCTTGTGGATTTCCTCTTCCAAGGCCAGCCGCTGACGCTCCATAGCAAGGAGTTCGATTTCTTTTTGAAGGTGCGATTGGACTTCAGTGAAATTGGAGGTCCGCTCTTCTTTCTCGTCAAGGTTCGCTTTGAGTTCCAATCGATTGAGTTCCGTCTCGTGGCGAAGGCGTTCCCGCTTGATGCGGATCTCGCTGTCAATTTTTTCAGACTCTTGAAGTTCTTGCGACTGGAGCAACTCTCTGGCACGAAGAACCATTTCTTGCCGTTCAGCCCGAAGGAGTTCGGACTCCTGCTTGAGGAGGGTAAGGATATCCTGTTGCTGTTCTAGCTTCAGGCGTTGTTCGAGGAGCTGCTGTTCATGCTGCTCCCGCACCCATTGCTCTTGAGCCTCGCGGCGTCGCTTGATGATCTCAAGTGCTATCCCCTGACGGGTAGGGTCCTGAGAGGTCATGGCCTGGTCCAAAAGGGACTGATTGACCTCGTGAAGGCGGGCCTCGATGGTGCAGCGGCATCGGCTTTGAATGTCTCGAGTGGCCAAGAGTTCATGCACCAGGTCTTCGATGTCTCGCTCCAGTCGGCGTTGCCCTTGATCCAGCCACTTTGCCGTCTCAAGCCGCCTGAGCTCCTCCTCTGACACATCTTTCAACAGGGATTTGAAACGCTCCCGAATATGATCGCCGAGTCGTCCGAGATGCTCAGGATGCTGCCGGGCAAAGGCAAGGGTCGCTTGAAAGCGAACGCTGAGAGCGGCGCTGATCTCGCAAAGAGGGCCCAGGGAGGGCGCTTCAAGCGCAATCGACCACTCTTCAATCGGAAGGTCGTAGACGGTATGGTGCAGCTTTTTGACGTAATTCTGGGGCCTTTGGAAGAGACGCTGGAAGGGGCCTATTCGGGCAACAATGACGCTTCGATCGCCTTCGAATCCTGCGATCCAGCCGCCATCGTCCGGCATCGGATCGAAATCAGTCATGGAATTTCCGGTGCATAGCTTCAGTGAGCGCATCGTTCGGCGCATGACCTTGATGAGATCGACTTTCTTCCGGGATGCGCGCGGCAACGATCGGGTAGAGATTCGGCGCGAATTCGACCGTGTGACGGCTCATCTTCCGAAGATACCCTCGATTCAGCAGAAAAGCGACAGCAAACATCCGTTGCCAATCGGGAACGCGCCTTGCGCGCTCAAGCTCGGTGCGCTCAATACTGAATTCGAGCTCATCATTCTGATTGATGGTGAAGTGGTTGAATTGTCGGAGTCCAAGGTAAGCGAGGTTTTTTTCTTCCTCTGAAAGAGGCCCTGGCGCCGTCATTTCGAGGCGGTATGACAGGACGAGCGTAAAGAAATCCACCATCGCGGCACAGGCCAACGCAAACCACGAGATATCCATCCACATGTCAATGGTGGGCGTGATGTCCTTGGAAAGCCCTTGAAATGAAGGGATGCGGGGTGCACTGATCGGAGGTTGACCACGATCGGAAGCGAGGCGATCTGATTCGACAATGACCTCTTGAAAGGCCTTCATGAAGCGGTCATATGAGGCCTGGTCGCGGAGATTTTGCGCCAGCTGAGTCAGCGCCGTTCGTGACTCAAAGATCGCGCGGTCAAGGGGCTGTGTTTTTTGCTCCAGCGCTTTGAGCTTGATCTCTTCTCGCTGCTGAATGTCATTGAAATAAGTCCAGATCCGTCCCTTTCCAGGGCCTTGTCCTTTCATGCCGGGGTGCGCGCTGAGAAAAGCCTGCTGCGTGTCTTGGGCTGCACCACTGATGCGTTCGTGCTGTTCTTTAGCCAGCTGACTTTTGAGGTTGACCACCTCGGTCAGATAGATGCTGATCTCATTCGACAGGGCATTTTGGCGCTTCATCAGGACCGTATCGCGTTCTGAGAATTCGTAGAACTTGAAGTATGAGAAGCTGACAGAGACGATCAGAGCGACCGTCAAAGAGATGACGACGCTCAAGAAGCGGAGGGGATTAGCGCGGTAATGGATGCTGGCAAGTTCCAGCGAGGAGATCACGATGATCGATTGAACCGCGACGGTGACCGTGAGCGCAATCCAATGCGTAATAAAAAAGCTGAGGCCATAATAGGTGGTATATCCCGAAGCCACACTCAGCAGGAGGACAATGGGCACTGAGAGCACCCGGAGGATGCCGACGAAGGTGGTCTGAATGAGATTGAGCCAGCCACCCACGCGCCATACAGAAGAATGACTCATGACGCGGCTTTAAAAAAAGTGGAGGTCGTGGTGGGATGGCTCGGACATTTTGTTCTTCTCATGATCTCTCCCTTAGGGCGCGCTATGCTACCGCCTGAGGCCTGGTTCTGGGAAGCATATGAGGAAACCTCGATGCGCTTGTTTTGGTTTTTTCTGTTGGCGGCGCTGGCCTTGATGGTGGGGATGGCGCTGTTGTTGCTGCGGACGGCAAGGTCTGAGCCTGTCCATAGAGAGTGACAGGGCCGGATCTTGAGGAAGTCCGATGAGGGAGGAGTGCGCTGTGGGGCGCTTACTCCCCGATCAGCTTCACCAGGACCCGTTTTCGCCGCTTGCCATCAAACTCGCCGTAAAAAATCTGTTCCCAGGGCCCAAAATCAAGGCACCCCGCCGTGATCGCGACCACCACTTCCCGGCCCATGATCTGCCGCTTGAGGTGCGCATCCCCATTGTCTTCCCCAGTCCGGTTGTGGTGATATCGGCTCAGCGGTTGATGGGGGGCGAGATCTTCCAGCCAGCGTTCAAAATCCCCATGCAGGCCCGGTTCATCGTCATTGATGAAGACCGAGGCGGTGATGTGCATGGCATTGACGAGGGCGAGGCCCTCCTGAATGCCACTTTCATGGAGACAGCGATTGACGTCCTGGGTGATATTCACAAAACCCATGCGGTGGGGGGTATCCCACCAAAGTTCTTTGCGGAAGCTTTTCATGATGATGGCGAAGAGGGGATCGACGGAAAATAAAATTCTAGCAGTTGCCGCTGAATATGGGGTTCTTGGGCGTATTGGAGGTGTCCTTTGGCCGCTTTATGTCCCCCTGAGGGTCGGTTGTCTCACATCAGGCGCTTAGCAAAATCGCCCCACCGTTATATGATGATCGCCCATCACCGTATTTTCTCTGCTGACAATGATTGCTCGTACCGCTGAAGTTGTTCGTAATACCGCTGAGACCCAGATCCGGGTCGCCATCAACTTGGATGGGTCGGGCGCCACTCGTTTTGCGACGGGTGTTCCCTTTTTGGAGCATATGCTGGACCAGATTGCACGCCATGGTCTCATGGACCTTGATGTCACGGCGGTGGGGGATCTTGCGATTGATGCCCATCACACCGTCGAGGATATTGGCATCACCTTAGGGATGGCCTTTGCTGAGGCGGTTGGGGATAAACGCGGCATTAGACGTTACGGCCATAGCTATGTGCCGCTCGATGAAGCCTTATCGCGGGTCGTGGTCGATTTCTCTGGACGTCCGGGTCTTATCTATGAAGTGGACTATCGGCGCGGCCAGATTGGCGGCTTTGATGTGGATCTGTTTGGCGAATTTTTTAGGGGATTCGTTAATCATGCCCGACTGACCCTTCATATTGACAGTTTGAGGGGGCAAAATGCCCATCACATTGCCGAGACCGTGTTCAAGGCTTTCGGGAGGGCTCTTCGCATGGCCCTTGAAGTCGATGACCGGATGGGTGGCGTCATTCCTTCGACCAAGGGTTCTCTCTAAGGACGACCGGCCGTTTTTTTCTGAAGTCCTACTATGTCTACGGTTGCCGTGATTGATTACGGGATGGGAAATCTCCATTCCATTGCTAAGGCGCTCCAACACGCTGATTCAGCCACCACGGTCGAGGTGACCGCGGATCCTCAAGTGATCCTTGCGGCTGATCGTGTGGTTTTTCCTGGGGTGGGCGCGATGCGCGACTGCATGGCGGCCCTCAAAGCGAGGGATTTGGTGCCGGTGATCACGGCAGTAGCCGCCTCGCGGCCGCTGCTGGGTATTTGTCTCGGTATGCAGGCGCTCCTCGAACGCAGTGAGGAAAATGAGGGAACGGCTTGTCTTGGATTGATTCAAGGCGAGGTGGTCCGTTTCGATCAGAACATGAAGGATGCAAACGGCGCCCAGCTCAAGGTTCCCCATATGGGTTGGAATCGACTGAACCCCACCGCTTCCCATCCCCTGTTTGAAGGTCTTGAGGGGCGTCCTTGGTTCTACTTTGTCCACAGTTATTATGCAGAGCCCCTCAACGCTGCCGATGTCGCAGCGACCACCGACTATCCCATGCCGTTTGCCGCTGCCTTAGCGAAGGGGTATCTCTTTGCGGTGCAATTTCACCCCGAGAAAAGCCAGGCGGCGGGCCTTCGCCTATTGGCCAATTTTCTTCATTGGACGCCCACGCCGTGAGGCGTCCCCATGTCTTTATTGACCTGATATCTTAGGAGATTATTCATGCTTCTGATTCCGGCTATCGATCTTAAGGATGGCAAGTGTGTCCGACTTCGTCAGGGGCGCATGGAAGACGATACGGTTTTTTCCGAGGACCCTTTAGCGGTGGCCGGACAATGGGTTCAAGAGGGCGCGAGGCGCATTCACCTCGTGGACCTCGATGGCGCCTTCGCGGGAAAGCCTCGAAATGGCGGCGTGATTGAAGCGATCTCAAAGGCCTTTCCCGATATCCAAATTCAAGTGGGTGGCGGGATTCGGGATGAAGACACCATCCAGGCTTATTTGAATGCAGGGGTTGACTTCGTCATTCTCGGCACCAAGGCGGTCAGTAGTCCTCATTTCGTTCCGCAAGTGGCCGCCGAGTTCCCCAACCATATTATGGTGGGCCTCGATGCTCGGGATGGCAAAGTAGCCATTGATGGTTGGTCGAAATTGTCACAACACGATGTTATTGATCTGGCTAAAAAGTTTGAAGACGATGGGGTTGAAGCCATCATTTACACCGATATCGCGCGTGATGGGATGATGCAGGGCGTTAATGTGGAAGCGACGGCGCGGTTAGCACGAGCGATCCGGATTCCGGTCATCGCCTCGGGTGGGATTCATGGTCTTGAGGATATCCATGCCCTGGGTGCCATCGTGGGCGATGGCGTGACCGGCGCCATTACCGGACGGGCTATTTATGAGGGGACGCTCAATTTCAAAGAGGCCCGGATCATCGCAGAGAGCTATTAACCATGCTCGCAAAACGCATCATTCCCTGTCTTGACGTCGATAATGGCCGCGTCGTGAAGGGGGTCAAGTTTCTTGAAATTAAAGATGCGGGGGATCCGGTTGAGATTGCCCGTCGCTATGATCTTGAGGGGGCTGATGAACTGACTTTTCTCGATATTACCGCCAGTTCGGACGATCGGGAGACGATGGTGCATGTGGTGGAAAAGGTTGCCGGTGAAATCTTTATTCCGTTGACGGTGGGTGGCGGTATCAGGACGCTGGAGGACATCCGAAGGATGTTGAACGCGGGGGCGGACAAGGTCAGCATCAACAGCGCAGCCGTTCATCGTCCGGACTTTGTGAAAGAGGCCGCTGAGCGTTTTGGATCCCAGTGCATCGTGGTGGCGATTGACGCTAAAAAGGTCTCGGAGGAGCCGCCATGCTGGGAGATCTTTACCCATGGTGGGCGCAAGCCAACAGGCCTTGATGCCATCGCGTGGGCCCAAAAAATGGTCGCGCTGGGTGCCGGTGAGATTCTTTTGACCAGTATGGATCGGGATGGGACCAAGCAAGGGTTTGACCTTGCTCTCACGCGGGCCGTCAGTGAATCGGTGCCGGTTCCCGTCATTGCCTCTGGTGGCGTCGGTAACCTTGATCATCTGGCCGACGGGGTCACCCTGGGTCAGGCGGATGCGGTCCTTGCGGCCAGCATCTTTCATTTTGGCGAATTTTCCATTCGGGAAGCGAAGGCGCACCTGGCTCAGCGTGGGATCGAGGTTCGCCTGTGAGCGCCTGGCTTGATGAGGTTCGATGGGGTGACGACGGACTGGTCCCGGCTATTGCGCAGGACGTTTCGAGCGGGACGGTTCTGATGGTCGCGTGGATGAACCGGGAGTCCCTCGAGTTGACCGTCGAGGAGGGCTACGCGGTCTATTGGTCGCGCTCTCGCCAAAAGCTCTGGCGCAAGGGGGAGAGTTCAGGTCATCGCCAAAAAGTCGCTGACATTAGACTGGACTGCGACGAGGACGTGATTCTTCTTAAAGTTGAGCAAGAGGGAGGGATGGCCTGCCATACCGGTCGCCATCATTGTTTCTACCGCCGCCTCCAAGGCGGGCGGTGGGAGCGGGTAGAACCCGTTCTTAAAAACCCTGAAGACATCTACGGATCGAGCTGATGGATATTCTTAATGCACTCGCCGACGTTCTGGAAGCCAGGAGGCACGAGGATCCCGAGCGGTCCTATGTGGCAAAGCTTCACAGTAAGGGACTCGATGCCATTCTCAAGAAGATCGGGGAGGAGGCGACTGAAACCGTCATGGCGGCTAAGGATGGCGTTCCTGAGAAGATTGTCTATGAGGTGGCTGATCTTTGGTTTCACACGCTGATTCTGTTATCACACCAAGGGCTTGGTCCCCAGCAGGTCCTCCTAGAGCTTGAGCGTCGTTTTGGCCTTTCCGGGCTGGACGAGAAAGCCTCGAGGCCGGAGACATGAGCATTCGCCCCTTCCATGGCCATGAACCGGTCCTTGAAGAGGGTGTCTTTATCGATCCCACCGCGGTCGTCATTGGCGATGTGACCTTGGGACGCGATGTCTCTATCTGGCCGGGTGCCATTGTTCGGGGCGATGTCAATTTTATCCACATGGGTGAAGAGACCAATATTCAAGATGGCGCCGTACTCCACGTGACCCATCGGAGCGAGCGCAACCCCGAAGGTTACCCCTTGATCATCGGTGCCGGTGTGACCGTGGGACACAAGGCGGTCCTGCATGGCGCTCGTATCGGTGATCTTTGTCTGATCGGTATGGCGGCCTTAGTGATGGACGGTGCGGTGATCGAGGATCGGGTGATGGTCGGTGCGGGTGCCTTGGTGCCGCCTGGGAAGCGACTGCAAAGTGGCTACCTCTATGTCGGGAGCCCGGTCCGCCCAGCGCGAATGCTGCGTGATGAGGAGCTTCAATATCTGATTGACTCAAAGGACGCTTACGTCCGCCTGAAGCAGCAGCATCAGGCGATGTTGGTCTCGTGGGTCTAGTGGGTCCCGCGGAGGGTTGCGATGACCGATGGGGTGTCTGGACGGATGCCGCGCCAGAGCCAAAAGGCCTCGGCGGCCTGTTCGACCAACATGCCGATGCCGTCGCGGCTGAGTACGGCCCCTTGCTGAAGCCCCCACAGAACGAAGGGGGTTGGCTCCTTGCCATAGGCTAGATCGTAGCAACAACCGCCTGCCGCGAGGATCTGGTCCGGAAGCGGCGGCACGTCCCCCTGAAGGCTGGCGGCGGTTGCATTGAGGATGATGTCGTACTGTTGATCTTGAAGTGCCGCCATGGCCAAGGCCCTGAGGGGGCCAAGATCCTCAAACTCAAAGGCCAGCTGACGAGCCTTTTCAGTGGTTCGGTTGGCGAGGGTCACCTGGGCAGGCTCAAGCTTTAAGAGTGGCTCAAGAATCCCTCTGGCCGCACCACCCGCCCCCAGAATCAGAATTCGTCGTCCCTTTAGCGGGATTCCAAGGTTCAAGGTCAAGTCCCGAACCAGGCCTCTGCCGTCGGTATTGTCGCCATGAATATGCCCATCGGGACTGAACAGGAGGGTGTTAACCGCTTTGCTGCGACCCGCCTCGGGGCTCAAAGTGTCGGCGACAAGGAACGCCAACTCTTTGAGAGGAACGGTGATATTGAGTCCCCGTCCTCCCGATCCCAGAAAGCGGGAGATGGCGTCATTGAAGCCTTCAGGAGGAATGTCTTCAGCCTCATAGGTCATGGCCTGCTGGGTCGCCGCTGCAAACAGGGCATGGATCCTTGGTGATTGGCTGTGCCCGATGGGGTGTCCGAAAACAGCATAGCGATCAGGGGCTTTCATCGCTCCTTTATCCAGCGGGCAATGTCTTTGGCTGAGTAGGTCAGTATGGCGTCGGCGCCGGCCCGTTTGAGGCAAATCATCGATTCCATGACCGTCTTTTGTTCATCCAGCCAACCGTTAAGTGCCGCGGCTTTGAGCATGGCGTATTCACCGCTCACCTGATAGGCAAAGGTCGGTACACCAAAGTGTTCCTTGATGTCGCGGATGATGTCGAGGTAGGGAAGGCCGGGTTTGACCATGACCATGTCGGCGCCTTCCTCAAGGTCGAGGGCGACTTCCCGTAAGGCCTCCAAGCGGTTAGCAGGATCCATTTGGTAGCTGGCTTTGTCGCCTCCGGCGAGGTTGGTGGTTGATCCTATGGCATCCCGGAAGGGCCCATAAAAGGCCGAGGCATATTTGGCCGAATAGGCCAGTATTCGGGTTGACATCGCCCCGTGGGACTCCAGGGCGTCTCGAATAGCGCCAATGCGCCCATCCATCATATCGGAGGGTGCCACGATGTCGGCGCCCGCCTCGGCATGACTCAGTGCCTGTTGCACCAGGACAATGACGGTTTCATCGTTAAGGACATAGCCCGAGTCATCAAGCAGTCCGTCCTGACCATGGCGGGTAAAAGGATCAAGGGCGACGTCCGAGATGACGCCAAGATGGGGAAAGGCGGCTTTAATGGCTCGGATGGCTCGCTGCGCCAGACCTTCTGGATTGAAGGCCTCATGGGCGTCGAGGCTCTTTTGGCCGGCGGCGATCACCGGAAACAAGGCGATGGCCGGAATACCAAGATCAGCAGCGACAGCGCACTCCTCGAGCAAGAGGTCAAGGCTCAGTCGTTCAACACCCGGCATCGAGGCAACGGCTTCCCGGACGTTGTCGCCTTCGGTGACAAAAAGGGGGTAGATAAGGTCCGCGGTGGTCACGTGCGTCTCGCGCATCAGTCGTCGACTAAAGTCGTCTCGGCGCATCCTTCTTGGGCGCTGTCTCATGGGATTAAGGGGGGAGGAATCAGGCATGGCGGGGTCTTTCTTGTCTGGTTGGAGCGTAGTTTATTCGAGGCACAGGGGTTATGATAGGTGATGTGATGTTTCTTGGAGAAAGTGTATGCAATCGAAGAGTACCCTTCGGGTATTGAGTGTGTGGCTGATGGCGGGATACCTTATGCTCTTGGGGCTGCGACCTCTAGCAGCGGAGGAGGCGCTGACAGCGCCGCAGAAAGTCATCCAGCTGACCGCGAATCAGTTGCAGATTTCCTTGCAGAAGCCTGAATACAAATCGAACTTCAAGAAGGCGACAGGACTGGTCGATCAGATCATCAATCCTCATGTTGATTTTGATCGGGTATCGGTTCTGGTCTTGGGTAAAAACTGGCGAACCGCGACGCCTGAACAGCGCGAACGCTTTAAACAGCAGTTTCGCATGCTGCTGGTGAGGACCTATACCCGAGCCTTTACGGAATATGCCGACTGGAAAATTCGCTACCTACCGATGGAAGAGGAGGCCGGCGAAAAGAAAGTGATGGTCAAAACTGAAATCCTGCCTTCAGGAGGCAAGCCGGTAGCTGTCAATTATCGGATGATCCAGGACGGCAGCGATTGGAAGGTTTTCGACATCCTGATCGAGGGCATTAGCCTTCTCCAGAACTATCGAGCGAGTTTTGGGGACGAGCTTGAACAGTCAGGTTCTCTGGATCAGTTGATCACCCACCTGTCTGAACGTAACGCCGGAACGTGAACGAAAGGTCTCTTGGGGTCCTGAATCAAAGCCAGTCCCTGGCTTTGAGATAGTTGAGGTAAAGATCCTCTTCGGGACTCCCAGGTTCAGGACTCCAGTTATAGCGCCAATGGGCCACCGGTGGCATCGACATCAGAATCGATTCTGTTCGTCCCCCTGATTGGAGGCCAAAGAGGGTGCCACGATCATAGACGAGGTTGAATTCCACGTAGCGGCCACGACGATACAGCTGGAAAGCGCGCTCGCGCTCCCCAAAGGGCATCGATTTTCGGCGTTGAACGATGGGAAGATAGGCGTTGAGATAATGATCACCGACGCTTTGCATGAATTCGAAGCAACGTTTAAAACCCCAGGCGTTGAGATCATCAAAAAACAACCCACCGACGCCTCGCGTTTCATTCCGGTGCTTCAGGAAGAAGTAATCATCACACCATTTCTTATACTGGGGATAGACCTCTTCGCCAAAGGGAATACAGGCCTCCCGTGCGGTTTGATGCCAGGCCACCGCGTCTTCTTCAAAGGGGTAATAAGGGGTCAGGTCAAACCCGCCGCCAAACCACCAAACCGGAGCTTCATGTTCTTTTTCAGCGAGAAAGAAACGGACATTGGCGTGCGACGTCGGCACATAGGGGTTTCGTGGATGAATCACCAAAGACACCCCCAGGGCCTGAAATCCACGCCCTTGAAGATCAGCGCGATGGGCGGTAGCCGATGCGGGGAGGGTATGCCCCGTGACATGGGAAAAGTTGACGCCCCCTTGTTCTATGACCGAACCACCGGCCAGAACCCGCGTCCTGCCGCCGCCGATGCCGCTGGCATAGGTCCATTGATCCTCCTCGAAAAGGGCATCAGGCTCCTCGGCAGCAAGACGGTTGCAAATCCGGTCTTGAAGATCTAAGAGGTAATGTTTGACAGACTCGATGGACGGTGTGGTCATGATAAGCCTCGATGCGGCAGAGGGGCTTCTGGGTGGCCTGCCTCGGCGAGTGGCAGTCGTGGGATGAAATACTAACATGATGAGTAGGGTTTTTCAGTCAGCCGAGTTTCCCTTCACGCTTTATCAGGAGGTGGCTGAGGTTCTTGCTCAGCCCCGCTTTAGAGCGTTGGGTGATCGTCTTGGCGGTGTTATCGAGACCGCCTTTAAGGGCGAAGCCCATGGCGATGGGGCCCAGTGGTTATCGGTGATTGAACGGCTGCCTCAGGGTCTCGCTCAAAGCGTGCGACTCGATCTTGACGCCGTGACCTTGGAGGGCGCCCTCGAGACCGAACAACTTCAAACACTTGAACAGGATCTTCGGTGCCTTCATCCCTGGCGCAAGGGACCCTACGACCTCTTTAATGTGTTTATTGATGCCGAGTGGCGATCAGATCTTAAGTGGGATCGCCTTCAAGGCGCGATCCAACCCCTTCAAGGGCGAACCGTTTTGGATGTGGGCTGCGGCAATGGTTATCACCTGTGGCGGATGCTTGGGGCAGGGGCCGCCCGAGCGATTGGGATTGATCCCACCCTTCTGAGCGTCGCTCAGTTTTTAGCGGTTCGGCGATTGGCGGGCCGTTTTCCGATTGATGTCCTCCCTATGGGTATCGAAGCCTTGCCGCCTCATCTTTGCGCTTTTGATACGGTATTTTCCATGGGTGTCCTCTACCACCGAAGGTCACCCATTGATCATCTTCTCGAGCTCAAGGGGTCGCTTCGGGCGGGGGGTGAGTTGGTCCTTGAGACGTTGGTCATCGAGGGTGGCGAGGGCGCTGTCATGGTCCCTGAGGATCGTTACGCGCAAATGCGGAATGTCTGGTTTATTCCATCCCCCTTGACCTTGGTTGGATGGCTAAGGCGCTGTGGCTTCAAAGAGGTGCGACTGGTCGATGTCTCGGTCACGACACCGCTTGAACAACGGCGGACTTCCTGGATGCAATTTCAATCTTTGGAGGACTTTTTGGATCCTTTGGATCCACAAAGAACCCTTGAGGGGCTCCCCTCGCCGCGGCGCGCGATCTTCCTCGCGGAAAGTGCTTGAAGCGCTGAAGGATCCGCTTGAATCGTCCCCTTTAAATCGGCAGGGGCCAAGATGAGTGCCCCCCGCATTGGTTTTTTCAGCCTTGGCTGAGCTAAAGATAGTCAGTGTAAACCGCTTCAAGAGCCCATTAAAGGCCTTGCCTAAGTGGTATCTAGTGCCCGTCAATTAAACCGTGAGCAGGCAGAACTTGGTGGTGAAAGTCGTTTACTCGCCTGGCAGCCCTGGTGAATGCTGCGTCTTAAATACGTGGGCAAACTCTCCCATTAGCGAATAGCAGCGGCTCTGGGCATCTCCAAAGCCGTTGTCACCAAGTACGCAGGCCTGGCCAATGCCGCGGGCCTTTCCTGGGAGCAGGGCCAGCCCATGAACGAGGCCCAGCTCCACAAGCGGCTGACCGGGATGATTTTCATGCCCCCCAGAAGGGCCAGGACCGGGCGGCTCACCATCGGTGAGCTGCAAGGTTTCCCGAAAGCCCGTAGAGTCATCTGCGAGTCACGTGAAGCGACCTTGTTGTCGCTACAAGGATCGAGCGGGGACGGCTGGGGCGCCGAAGGCATTAACCGTTCTGCGCAATGCGGCCGTTCAGCGCTGGGAGCGCTGTAGGCTTAGCATTTCGTAGAACTCACTGATATTTCAAAGAAGGAACAAGGCAATAACTGATTTCCTCTTTTGGGAATATGGATCTGAAAAACTATCGAACGAGGTGCTGACTGACCTGCCCGGTCTTTCCAATCAAATGGGACAGCAGACGGAAGTTTTTTGTTTCGTGACGGAGGCGGCCAGCGACGATTGCGGGATGTACGCCGATTTCATCTGCAAATGCAATTGCATCTTCAGACAGCAGGGTTTCCTTAACTATGGCTGCGTCCCACCGATGTTTTGGAATAAGCGCTTCTTGCGCCATTTCATCGGCTTCGCTTTCGATGTGTTCTGAGTTTTGACTATCCAAATCATCAATAAAGACTGGGTTCGCATCTGAAAGGTGCTTGGCCACGTGGGCCAACTCGTGGAGCAGTGCAAACCAAAAATTGTCGATTCGGTCATGACGAAGGGTCAGCGCTACGATGGGGCGGCCGTTATCCAACATTGCTGCACCGTCAAGGAAAGTACGTTTAAAGTGACTTTCGATGACGAGCGTGATGCCAAGGCGTGCCAGATATTCCCTGGCAAGCTTTGGACCTTCTTCAAATGCCGATAGCTTTGCCAATTCACGCAACCATTCAGGCGTGACTGAGCCGGGCTTGTACTCTCGGGATAAGTTGGTTTCTCGTGCGCTGCGCACCACGCACATGCGCCATGCCAATAGAGCCATCTCATCGGCCTGACGGTCGCCGCGCTGATGCAAGGGCGCACGCAAAAAAGCTGGCTCCAGATGTTTGGGCAGAAATTCACGCTTGAACTTAGTAACCAGGTCTTCTGCGTAGTCCTTCAAGCGCTGGGCATTGCCTTTGAAGTCGCCAAAGCATCCGCGCTCCAGCATCTCTTTCAAAGGAAAACTGGAATAGTCGATGTCTGGGTATTGACTAACAATCGAACTGTCGGTTTCCACATCCTCAATTAGAATGTCAGCAGGGATTCCCATGCCTCGGTTGAGTCGCCGAATCATCGGCAGAGACAACGGGCGCTTACGGGACAGTACTTCTGAAACCTTGGAAATCGATCCGATGTAGGGAATCAAGTCCTTGCGACTGAGGTCCATTTGATCCATCCGGAAAAGGATGGACTCAATTGGGTCGACCCGTACAGGGGGAACCGTTTGGTGCTCGAAATCCGCAATCACCAGAGCCAGCAATCCAAGTTCATTGTCGTCATCGGAACCGGCGACTGGGTCGAGCGACATAAGCGCAGAGAGGCGTGCCATTGCCTCTGCGTAACCTTCCTTGCTCTTAATGATCTTTACGTTCATTGCGTTCTCCGTCAATTTTTCAATTGCTGCGCTGCAACAGCCTAAAACTTTTTCTTGGTGTACTCGGCATGCGTTCCCACCCACTCGACGACTACCAATCCGTTTTGATATCGCACTTTCACCACCAGCCGATACGTGTTGCCCTTGATGTTGAAAATGACACGGTTGTCGGCCAAGAAATCTGCGCTTCGGTACCGCCGCTTAATGTCTTGTGACGTCTGCCAGTGCTCACGTTCGACATCCGTTTGCCATGCGTCGAGCTGCCCACGTGAGTCCGCGTGCTTTTGTTTGAACTCCTCAAGGAGCGGCAATCCCAGTATTCGCATGAGGTGTTGGGCAAATTCATGATCAGAGCAGCATTATATTTCCCAAAAAGGGAAGCGTCAAATGACTAATAATATTGACTTGGGAAGTAGGGATTTGGCAGTCCCACCCGGACTGGTTAGGCTATGTTCACGCGCTTACCGCGATCAGTCACAGATGAGCGTGCAAGCCTTTTGTGACTGGCGAAGAAACATAGCTGAAAATCAAAGGTCAGCCGCGTAGCGGCGCGACCTTGATGATTTTCATGCCCCCCAGATGGGCCAGGACCGGGCGGCTCACCATCGGTGAGCTGCAAGGTTTCCCGGAAGCCCGTAGAGTCATCTGCGAGTCACGTGAAGCGACCTTGTTGTCGCTAAACGGACCGAGCGGGGACGGCTGGGGCGCCGAAGGCATTAACCGTTCTGCGCAATGCGGCCGTTCAGCGCTGGGAGCGC
Source organism: Methylococcus sp. (assembly GCA_007280285.1). Lineage (GTDB taxonomy): Bacteria > Pseudomonadota > Gammaproteobacteria > Methylococcales > Methylococcaceae > UBA6136. The sequence goes on from QYQA01000006.1 coordinate 34,180, forward strand.
TGTAGGCTTGGCATTTCGTAGAACTCACTGACAGGCGCTCCATCTTCACGGCGACCTCGGCCAGATCGGTCTTGGCTTTGGTTAATGCCGCAATCGGTCCGGCAGATCGGTCAGCACCGTATAGCGCCTGCAGGTTCACGATGTCGCTGCAGTAAGCCATCAGGGCGCGCTCGAAGGGTGCCACGCTCACCGTTCCTGGGACGCTGCATCCACCGTGGGTATAACTGGTGCAGTGCAGGCGTCTCTAGCCATCCTAGATGATGTCGCTATCGTTCTTTCGTCGTGTTCCGATATTCTGGCCTACTAGGGCGCGGCCACAATAACCGCAAACCGTGATGCCCAGACCCGTCAAAATGTGCGGCACGACTCCCTTGCCCTGGCGCCGGGCGCGGCCGTTGACGATGGACTCAAGCGCCGCCCACTCACTGTCTGACAAAATGGCTGGGTAATACTTGGGCAATCTGAAAGACTCTCCATCAATCTCCAGCTCCTTTTCGCCAATCAACGCCCGCTGCTTGATCAGTCGATAAATCTGCAAGGTTTGCGGACTACCCCCAGTGAGCGATAAATTCAGTTCCTGCATCTTCTTGATAATGCCCGTGGCCCCGTAGCCGCGCTTTTAAAGCGACAAGGCCTCGCGGGCAGCGGTAACCCGCTCAGGAATCAGCTTCCACTCGTTATTTTCCCGGCGCACCCACAACGGGTCTCTCCCGTTGCGGATCACTCCGCTAAAGGTGCCTGCCATCCATCCCTCGCACTGCTTTCGAATGGCCGCCGTGACCCGCTTGCTTTTGGTGTCGCTTTCTTCGTGAGCGCGAATCATCACCAGCAGGCTGTACACCAGATCCATCGGGTTCGCCTTGAGATGTTCGCGGCTGTATTTTTTGCCGTCGCTGGCTGTCACCACGGTGATACCCGCATTGACGATCTGGGCGAGCTGGGCCTGCGCTTGGATCGGCTCAGCCCGGCTCAGCCGGTCAAGCCCCTCGACTACCCGCACTGACCCGATCGGGATACGGCCCTGCTCGACAGCGACAAGGAAAACACCAAGTGCCCCTGATTTGACGTGTCGCTGGTGGTAGGCAGACAATCCCTCATCTCGCACCGACAGCTTGTCATCCAGCAGCAAGCCATGTTCAGTCGCCCACTTGGCCGCATACGCCGCCTGCCGGTCGCTGAAGCGCGTGTAGCTGTAGACAAGACCTGTCAAAATAGACCCCATGAACATTAAATTGAAGAACGACCGACCCAGTATAGGTATGGTATCGCTAGGATGCCCCAAGGCCCTGGTCGACAGTGAACGCATCCTGACACAGCTGCGAGCCCAGGGTTATGAGCTCGTCAAACACTATCAGGATGCTGATCTCGTCGTGGTGAATACCTGTGGTTTCATTGATGCGGCGGTCGAGGAGTCGCTCGATGCGATTGGCGAGGCCTTGGAACACAATGGCAAGGTGATTGTGACGGGGTGTCTTGGCGCGCGTGAGGAAGAGATTCGATCAAGACATCCCAAAGTGCTTAAGATCACAGGAGCTCATGCCTATGAAGCGGTCGTCGATGCGGTGCACGAACATCTCCCGCCACGCCATGACCCCTTCACTGACCTGGTTCCGCCAGAGGGCATTAAGCTGACCCCGAGGCACTATGCCTACCTTAAGATTTCTGAAGGCTGTAATCACCGCTGCAGTTTCTGCATCATTCCCTCGATGCGGGGGGATCTCCTGAGTCGACCCGTGGGTGAGGTGCTCGGTGAGGCTGAACGACTGGTCCATGCCGGGGTCAAGGAGCTCTTGGTGGTATCGCAAGACACCAGTGCCTACGGCGTTGATCGGGGTTACCGGACCGATTTCTGGAATGGGCGACCGGTTAAGACCCGATTCCTTGAGCTGGCTGCTGCGCTGGGTGAGCTTGATGCCTGGGTCAGGCTTCACTACGTCTATCCCTATCCTCACGTCGATCAGGTGATACCGCTGATGGCGGAGGGCCTCATCCTGCCCTATCTGGACATTCCTTTTCAGCATGCCAGCGAACGTATTCTCAAACTGATGAAGCGCCCTGCAGCGGCCGAGAATGCGCTGGCCCGCATCAAGGCGTGGCGGGAGATCTGCCCTGATCTCACCCTTCGCAGCACCTTTATCGTCGGCTTCCCCGGTGAAACCGAGGAGGAATTTGAGGAACTTCTTGATTTTCTCGATCGGGCACAACTCGACCGTGTTGGCGCCTTTGCCTATTCCCCCGTCAAAGGGGCGAAGGCCAATGACTTACCGAATCCTGTGAGTGAGGACATCAAAGAGGAGCGACTTGAGCGCTTTATGGCCTTTCAAGCCGCCATCAGTGCCGATCGACTGTCCCTTAAGGTGGGTCAAAGGGTTTGGGTGTTGGTGGATGAAGTGGTGGAGGAAGGGGCGGTGGCGCGGACGAAGGCG
>QYQA01000101.1 GCA_007280285.1 Methylococcus sp.
GAGCGCTCTGATTTTATCTTGGTCATGTTCGGCTGATTTGATTCTAAACAGATCGACTTCATCGGGTTGATAGCGATTCATGGCACGCGTCGGTTGAATGGTTTGTGGTTTTGTATGAACACAAAGACTCGGACTTAGGGAGTTTGGTTCACTCAAGAAGTGCGTATGAAAGTTATCCTCGCCGCTATCAGCCTCATCATTCTCTGGTCTTTAACCCCACTCGCCATTAAATGGAGTGGGGAAGGGCCTGGCTATCTTTTTGGGGTGTTGGCCCGAATGAGCTTAGGACTCCTGGGTGTGGTTCCTGTGCTCTTTATTCGGCAAACACCGTTGGCCCTCGATCCCAATGCCTTACTAAGCTATGTCGCTGGGGCTGTGCAGATCTTTGGCTCCATGTGGCTCACCTACTGGGCCTCACAACATATTGCGTCAGGCTGGATTGCCGTGGTTTTCGGGCTGACCCCCCTTCTAACGGCACCCCTTGCACACAGCTTCCTGGGTGAAGCCAGTTTAACGCCCCTTAAGCTGTTGTCTTATATTCTGGGGCTGTTGGGGCTGGCCCTTATCTTCCAGTCCGCCCTCAACCTCTCGAATGCATCAGCGATGGGCATTGCGGCTGTGTTATTAGCGGCTCTCGGGCAGGCGATCAGTGCGGTCTGGATCAAAGCCATCCATCGCCAACTGGATGGCTTTGTGCAAGTCGCCGGCAGCCTTCTGATTGCCGTTCCCCTCTTCACCATCACCTGGTTTTTGCTGGATGGCACGATCCCGAGCCATATCGCTCCAAGGAGCCTCTATTCGATCCTTTTCTTAGGGTTGATCGCCACGACCTTTGGTTTTTCACTCTATTTTTATATCTTAAAGCACCTTCAAGTGAGCCGCGTGGCGATGGTCACGCTGGTGACACCAGTGATGTCGCTGGGTGTTGGTCATTTAATGAATCATGAGCCACTGCATGGCTCGGTCCTCGCTGGTACGGGGCTTATTCTTTCAGGACTTATCCTTTTTGAATGGAAGGGGGCCCCAAAAAAAGGTCTTTCTCCAGCCAGATCTCAAGGGCAGGGAAGGCTCAAACGGTGACCCCAGTTTCTGATGAATTTGGTACCATTTAATATCGCTTGTACCCTTGACTGCGCCTTATTAAAGAACATCATGACACTTCCAAAAACAGATCATTCCTACCGGAATCTTTTAACGGCCCTGCTGATCATGATCAGCAGTTATCCGATCATGATCACCGGTGGGATTCTCGGGAGACTTTTTGAGCTTTTACTGACGGTGTCGATTCTGACCACGGCGTCGATTGTGAGCCTCGGCAAGACCCGCCAGGCGACCATTACCATACTGGCCGGGGTCGTGGTGTCTTCTCTGACAGTCTTTGAATATGTGCACCCCATGCAAAAGTGGCTCACTCAGATTCGTTATGCCCTGATTCTTCTCTATTATCTGATGATTTGTTGGAATCTCTCTCTGGATGTCTTCGTCGGCAAAAGGATTTCTAAAACCAACCGGCTCTATGGGGCCATCTGCATTTATCTTCTGGTTGGGTTATCGTTTGGATATCTTTATATCTCACTGAATCTATTAGTGCCTGATTCCTTCGGTTGCCAAACCAGTTTGTGCCATGATGATTTCGAACGTCGCTTTGAAATGGGTCTCCAGCATTACTACAGCTTCACGACGCTGGCAACGGTCGGCTATGGGGATATTTCCCCGATGACGCCGGTGGCGGGTATGCTTTCAAACCTAGAGGCCGTCTTTGGTCAGATGTATGTCGCCATCGTAGTCGCAAGGCTGGTTGGGATCCATTTAATGGATGAGTCTACCCATCAAAAATAATCGGGGGCCGTTTGCAGTGTAAACCCCCAGTGCGTCGGGGGTTAGAAGCGACCCCCCAATCTGGTCGAAGGCGCCATGATCTTAGCGCTTTATAAGGCTTGAACCAATCAAACGCCAGCATGACCCATCCTCCCGCGCTCATGGGGTCTTAGGGTGTGCCCGCAACCCTTGGGGTTTTATCGACTCTCACTCTTCGATAGGTTTGGGGTGAGGATTGGCATGCGGGTGAAGATCAGGATGAGGGGGCGGATTATTACCATGGTTTTCAACCGGACCATTGACGATCTGGCTGCTGGGAATCGTCACCAGAGAGCCTGTTTTGGTAGTGATTCTGATGCTCCTAAAGCCAACATCTTCGACAGTTCCTGCATAGCTTGAGATAACCACATAATCACCGATCAAGAAGGGTTTTTCGAACATGATGATGAGGGACCCCAAGAGGTTCGCCAAGGTTTGCTGTGCGGCCAAGGCAAAGGCTAAGCCGCCTACCCCAAGACTTGCAATGACCGAATAAGTCGGGAGACCGATTTGCTCTCCTCCGGTAATAATGATCGCAATCACGCCAGCAATATTCGCTAAGCGAGCAAGAAACCGGATGACCTGACCATCAATGCTTGTGGTATGCACCTTCTCTGAAATGATGATGCTTTCAGCTACAGCGCCGCCAAAAGTCCAAGACAACCAGGTGATGCTCATATAGAAGATAGTCCAGAAGGCTGTATTAAAAAAATAATAGAGTGAATCTGAGACGTGAATGACATCAATCATTACCTTTGAAAAGAAAAGGGACGTGATCATGAATCCGAATGGCCGAAGGAGTGCCCGCCAGATTGAAGTCACGGTTGCCGGTGCATCGTTATTTTTATTCGTGCCGCTGAGCCAATTGAAAAATAAAATCATCAGATAACACACCAAGATAACAATAACGATGGCGATCCAGCGCCACAAAGGCTGATGAAGAAAAAGTTCCTTAGTAAATAAGTTTTCACCCAAAATCATTCTGGGCGGTATGACGTTTCGGAATGCCAAGGCTATACCGGTGGGGAGTCGAGTACGGAATTCACTCCAATTTTTGGTTGTCGTCGTTTTATAGGGATGATCTTTTATCCTTTCGTAAAATTCAGGGACTCGCTCGATGGTTTCGGCCGTGAAAACATATTCTCCGATGCGATCACCCGTTTCCAAGCGAGCAATCGTGATCTCAGTGTTCGGTATCGTCCATCGCTTAAATTCAGAAGAGGCCATCATCTTGGCGTCAGGAATCTCCTCATCAGGTGGAATATCAATCCTATCGAGGATCTCTTTCAGCTCGATGAAGCTCGTTCTGGCCGACTCTTGGCGCATGGCTGGGGGTATTTTAGAAAAGTCTAACGCTCGGGCCGTCTGTCTGCCCACCACCAAGGCTTTTTTAATCGTGTTGAGATCTTCATCGCTGAGCATCTCTCGATCACTCTTGATGTAATTGAATACCGTTGAAAAGGCTAAAGTATAAGTTTCAGTAGTGCCGGCAAGGAAACCTTTAAGGGTCGATCTCGGGCTAGACGTATCAATGGGTTTCAGTGGATAAGCATCGTCGGCATAGGCGGTTGAAAAAAGGCCGGCTAAGGACAGCATGATGGTGAATATCTTCAGATGGTTTCTCATGAGCTTATTAGTTGCATTTTTTCTTGCTGATCTATTCGTTTATTCATAAGGTATCGGGCTTTAACGAACCGGGACTGTCAGGACGGGTGCTGGGAACTTAGAGGCACCCGCCTGCAGCCTGAAGAGTTGTGTTAACAACATGAAGGTCGCTTTGCTCTCAAGATCATTAGGTTCAATATAATACCAGTGATCCAAATAGGGGATGGCCAAGAATCCATTTCGAGGCCTCCAATCACTCTGATGAATTCTAAATATTTTACCAGCTGGGGTTTGTGACCACTCGAAAGGTGTATTGCTTACATCTTTTGTCACTCTGACGAGTCCAGTCTGTTGATGTTCTGGAGGAGAATCAACATTATGGGAAAGATAGAACATAATGCTCATCAGAGATCTTGAATCTATTGAAATTGTTTCTCTATTTCTAATAGACGCGTTGCCGGAAACGATATAGCTGTCTCGATTTGGATCGAGATCCAGCAGCTGTTTGATCTCAGCTATCTCCTTCTCATACCTTGTATGATGTCGGACATGAATGATGGCCTGCTTGGTCTTTTCTTCGTAATTCCAAATAATAATATGGGCGGAACGTACCATCTCTACTAAATCCATCAGGCGTTGGAATTTATCCGTACTGTTAGGTGCTGTTTGCGGCATCGGGCCTGATGCCGTTGGAACATTTTCAAGCTCATTGATCCGCTCGACACATAATCCAAAGGTTCTCCGTGCGCTCCATCCGGAGTTGGTCAGCTCAAAGATCGACTCTAAGCTAATAGGCATGAGGAGACTTCTCACAAAAGCGTCGCCTTGGAGTGGCGCAAAAGAGATCGTGGGCTGGGTGTAATACTCACTGCCTGCCGTGAATTTGATGAGATCACTGGCCGAATCGGTCACCCCGAGGGCGGTTTGATCAAGCCCGCCATTGAAATCAAGCTTCATGGTCGCTGCAACATTGGTCACGTCGAGAAAAAAGGTCGGTTCAAAATAATGAAGTCTGACGAGATTCAGCATGAACTGTTCATTCATGCTGTCATTGATCGCCTCGTTATAGAGGGGGTGACTCCCCTTGAGGCTATCCGGTCCAAAGGAGTTGCAGCTGGCCAACAAAAAATTCAACGACAGGATAAGGATGAATGACCGCATAAGTTCTATAAGTCGATGACGATGCTTGACGCTGATGGTTGGCTTTAAATTCACTGCGGCAAAGGGTCTTTGAAAGAGGGTCGGGTAAAGCCTCGGTCCACTCTAATGAGAGCGCCATGGGTCACCCTGCCGAAATCTTTGCACGAGATCATGAAAAAATCACCCTACTTTGGAGCGGCGTGGGATGATTTTTCAGGGACATCGGGGATGACCTCCCCTGAGACCGGGATCAGGTGGCCTTTCCCATACATGCACTGGAGATAATAGATATCAAAGTGCAGTTGACCTTCACCGAGACTTTGGGGCTGATGGGGGGCCGCGAGCAACTGACTGTGGGCTAGTTTTCTGCAGCTTGCATCATCATTGCGAAACTGTTGTTGATCCTTATTTTGGCCTGGCAAAACCAGCGCACTGGGACCACTTGGAACCGTCGAGCAGGCGGTTAAAAAGAGCGTCGTTAAAATGAATAAGGTCGATCGCTTCACGATGTCTCCTGTTGGACAGTGGGGATGTGCTGGTTCAAAACAGAATGGATGGGTTAGCGGCGTCCGCCAAACCCACCTCCTCCATAGCCGTGGTTCTCAAAACCGCCCCCATAAAAGCGGTGCTCGCCCGCCTCGTTGCGGTAGATATAAGTGTTCGACCGCATGCCGCCATAGTAACCGCCATAACCCATGCCGCCATAGCCCATCCCATAATAGGGGCGATAACCATAGTTCATATAGCCTGAATCATAGCCATAGCCCCCTTGGGCACAAGAGGTCAAGAGAAGGCACAGCAGGAACCAGATCCTGGTTTTCATCGTATCAGGGGATGTCTAAGACTATTTTCCCGACATGGGCTTGGCTCTCAAGATGCTTAAAGGCCTCGACGATGTCCTTGAGAGGGTAAATCCGTTCAATGATAGGGCGGAGATCGTTCGCTTCAATCGCCCGAATCATGTCTTGTTGCTGGGAGCGATTGCCAACCAGGACCCCCTGAAATCGTAGCTGCTTGAGGAGCGCTGGGATAAAGGAAAATTCGCCATGGGTCCCGGTTAAAATCCCAATCAGTGCGATATGACCGCCGACCCGAGCGGCGGTCATCGATTCCCTTAGCGTCGCTGGTCCCCCGACATCGAGGATATGGTCAGCGCCCAGGCCATGGGTGAGATCGAGGACGGCCGAACCCCAATTCGGGTTCCTGGTGTAATTGATGACATGGTCTGCCCCCATAGCCTTGAGCCGGTCGAGTTTTTGTTCACTCGACGAGGTCGCGATGACCGTCGCGCCGACCATCTTGGCGAACTGAAGGGCAAACAGGGAGACTCCGCCGGTCCCTTGGGTGACCACCGTCTGGCCGGGTTGAAGATGATCATCGACCATCAGCGATTTCCAGGCGGTGAGGGCCGCCGTTGGGAGGGTGGCGGCTTCATGGTGGGTCCAATTTTTTGGAGCGTGGGTAAAGGCGGTGATAGGGCCAGTGACAGCGGATCGGGCATAGCCGTCGATGCCATCCCCTGGCACTTGGCTAAAGCCATTCCCGGTCGGTTCTCCGGCGATCCACTTTGGAAAGAAAGTGCTGACGACGCGATCGCCCACTTTAAATTCGGTCACCTCACGACCCCGATCAATCACTTCGCCTGCGCCATCGGCCATCGGGATACGCGACTCTACCGGGCCCATGATCCCGCTGACGACCGAAAAATCATGGTAATTCAGGGAGTTGGCGTAGAGTTTAACGGTGATCTCATTGGGGCCTGGTGGCTGGGCCGGCCGGCTTCCTAGGGTCACCTGGTGATAACCGCCGCCCGGACCGACGATGATGGCTTGATGCTCCATAGAATGTCTCCGCATCATGAAGGGGACCCTGGGGAGGCGCGATTTGCCCTCTCCCCACGATGTTTGGATGAGCCTTTATTATGCGCTCTCGTTGGCCGCATGGCTCAAATATCTGGTTTTTTATCACGTTCAAAAGTCCGACAGGTCACCCAAACAGCATGTTATCGGAATCATTCTGAGACTCTGAGGTCCTAGATGGGGGATTGGGACGTAGATCGACAATGGTCCGTTTACCCGTTGAAGGACGCTGAAGACCTTTGTCCAGTCTACAATGCCGCATCCTTAAAATCCCCGTGATGTTTCTGTTCCAGCCATAAGGAATTCCCCCATGCTAGAGCTTTTGATCGATATCCCCTTGAGCGTTGTTGTCTATGTTGGAATGGTCTTCGGTTTTCGCTTCCTGCATCCCCTTCATGATGTGACACCTTCCTTCAATCCCACAGCGGCTTCCCCTTCGGCCATGCCTCAGGAGGCGACTCTCCTGGCCGCTTCAAAGGCCCAAGCGACCCCAGAGCTCACCCCGCTTCCAGCAGAACCAGCATTTAGCGAAACGGCAGCGAATGAGCGGCTTCTTGGGCAACATGTCCCTAAGGAAGATGTTCTCCAACGTCATTTTCTCCAGTACCTTGCCATGGTTTTTGAGGCTCTTTATCCACGCCCTCAAGAATCGGTTCAGCGGCGCCATCAGCTTCAGTTCGTGGGCCGTGAACTGCTTGACGTGCTCGCTTCAGCATCTGCCTATGAAGCCCTGATTGATCGCTATGAGTCGTTGCAACATCCGGCTATGTTGGACCTCGACCTTGTCGAGGGTTCACTCACCGATGCCATCGAGCCCCCTTTGGTGGCGCTCACGCCTCTGCTTGAACTCCCCCAAGATTCTGTCCTTCGCCGCCATGTCCTCCACCGACTGGCGAGTGAGGTCGAAGCCCTATTCCCCCGTCCAACCGACAGTGTGCTGCGCCGCCACTATGACCAATGGCTTCATTCTGAATGGAATGAATGTCTCAACGCTTAGGAGAAACCTTTTATGTCAGCCATGATGGATATCGAAGTCACGGGCATTGACGGGGCTTCACGCGCCTTGAAGGACTTTGAAGGGAAGGTCCTGCTGATTGTCAATGTGGCCTCTCAGTGCGGGTTCACCCCCCAATATGAAGGCCTTGAAGCCTTATACCGCCGCTACAAAGAAGACGGGCTGGTTGTTTTGGGGTTCCCCTGCAATCAATTCGGCCATCAAGAGCCGGGCAGCGATGATGAGATTAAGACGTTCTGCCGAACGACTTATGATGTGACCTTCCCGTTATTTAGCCGGATTGAGGTGAATGGTGACCACACGCATCCTCTCTATGCCTGCCTTAAGACAAAGGCTAAAGGTCTTTTAGGTTCAGAGGCCATCAAATGGAATTTCACCAAATTCTTAGTGGATCGGGATGGCCAGGTGATCCGGCGCTATGCCCCAACCGATACGCCTGAAAAGATGAAGGCGGACATTGAGGGACTGTTGGCTGCGGCGCCAGGGGCTTGATGGACTTTGCCTGCTAGCCAGAGGCGCCATCCCCCGTTTATCATGTGACCCGCGCACTGTCAGGCGCTTTCTTTTTTTTTGATGACTGTCTCCATTGAGGACATTGATACCGCCATGAGCAAGATCACCATTGAACATAACCCCAGTGAAACCCGATTGAAGGAACTCGGCGTAGACGGCTGGCCGATTTGGGAAAAGGAAGTATCGACGTTCCCTATTGATTTTGATGAAACGGAAACGGCTTATGTCCTTGAAGGTGAAATTATTGTGACGCCAGCGGGCGGCGAACCCGTGCTTATCGTGGCAGGGGATCTGGTGTCCTTTCACGCGGGTCTTGATAGCGCCTGGGAGATCGTCAAGCCTCTAAGGAAACACTATAGCTATGATCTTCCTAATGGGATCTAAATCCTGAAGTCCTTTGAAGAGACTTAGATAAAAGCCGGCCACGCGCCGGCTTTTATGAATCCATCAAAAGGGAATATCCGGCCCGAGGGTTTCATTGGCGGGACCCAGCGAATTCTCCTGTCGCCGTTCTAAAAAGGTGAGGGAATCCCCTAGAATTTCAATGACGGTGTGTTGCTCTCCTTCAGCATCAATCCATTGCCGTGACTGAAGGCGCCCATCAACGTAGGCGAGGGCACCTTTCTTGAGATACTCCCCCGCAATTTCAGCCTTCCTCCCAAAAAATACGACGCGATGCCATTGGGTATTTTCAATGGTGTCCCCGCCTGCGGGATCCTTGCTGCGGTGGGTTGTTGCCATGGACAAATTAGCGATCGCTTTCCCCTCCGCGGTATAGCGGAGTTCTGGATCGTGGCCGAGACGGCCAATAAGCTCAGTTCGATTCAACATGATTAACGCTCCTGATAAGGCTTGAGTAAAGATAGGCATGGCGATGGTTCGACCTTGCCTATACGGTGACAGGGATTCAAGTTAAGAATCATGGGTCTCCCTCTCCGCATGAGTAGGATCCCTTATCAGAGGGCCTGGGTGATCATGAGAAGATGATGAGATTCATCATCTTGGCGGGGATATCTGATGTTCAAGGGAAACTCCATCCATCTTTAGTGGTCTTATTCTTTATGAAGATCATGACAAGGAGAGAAAGCAAGATGAATATGAGACTCGGTTTATTTTTGTTCGCGCTCTGGTCGCTTGATGCCTCTGCTGAAGGCGCCTGTCCAGCGGTTCTTGATTACACCGTGAAGCCCTTATCCGGTGGATCGGCCGTTTCATTGTGTTCAAACTATCAGGGGAAAGTTCTTTTGGTCGTCAATACCGCGAGCATGTGCGGCTATACAACCCAACTGAAAGGGCTCGAGGCCCTTTATCAGCGTTATCGGGGTGAAGGATTTTTCGTGCTAGGATTTCCTTCAAATTCCTTTCAGCAGGAACATGAAGATCCTCTTCAAACCCAAAAAGTCCTGAAGGAATATGGCGTAAGCTTTCCCATGTATGAGACCAGTTCTGTCTTAGGGCTCGGTGCCCAACCATTTTTTAAAGCGTTGACCAAAGCCTCGGGGATAGCACCCTCTTGGAATTTCCAGAAATACCTGATCGATCGCGCTGGGCGGGTCATAAAATCCTATCCGGCGAACGTCAGTCCTGAGGACCTCTTTCTCAAAGTGGATCTCGAGGCTGCCCTTAAAGCCCAGCCATAGATTTATTGTGTCCAGCAGGGAGGCGGCCCTTTAAAGCCGCCCCAAGGGGGACCGATAGATTCAATATTTTTTTCAGACCCATGAATCAGGCCACTTTGTCGCTCCTTAAGACCGCTGCTTTATTGGTCCTTCTGACGATTGCCTCCTACCTTTATCTCGATCACTGGCAAACAAGCATCACCATTTACGCATCAAGCTGCGAGACGGAATCTGGAGTCGCGTTGCCGACCTGGGTGTGTAAGGAAATCGTCAATCATCGATACGTAGAAGATAACGAATAGACCTTAGAACGCGACGCCGTCTTTGTCCTTGTAAGGTGAACGCCATTTGTTGAAGCGACGGATTAAAAAGGCCAGGGGGTTATGGAGGATTCGTTTTCTTGTGTGCCGAGTAATTTCAGCATCAAAAAAAGCTCTGGAGAGCATTTCATCGGTCGGCGCATAGCCTTCTGAGGCTATCCAAGCCTCACGCGCTTTGACCATTAATTGATAGTAGGCAAAATCGTAGGCGCCATTGGAATCATTTCGTAAAGGTTCTGCCGCATGATCGATCCCTTCTCGTTTGATCGCTGCAACGAACTTCACGCCTTCTTCCTCATTCTTGGGGTAGTTCAGCTCGAGCCGGGGCATCTCTTTCTGGTGGAGGAGGAACTTGACCAGCTCGTTGGTGCGGGCACATCC
>QYQA01000009.1 GCA_007280285.1 Methylococcus sp.
CATTCGTTAGGTTGGCTTCGATCATGATGATTGAGGCGAGACTAGATCCGACCCCTCCAAGCATCGTGAGCCATGCAAACACCGGGAAGAATTTGGTGAGCCACCATGACAACACGTCGAGCAGAAGGAAAACAAAGGGTGTCGCTATGAGAATCATCTTCCAGCGCACCGGAAAGTTTGCCATGGCAAATATCCAACCCACAAAGAGGAAGATGAAGGAGATGCCGAACAGATGGATGTGTGACACCCGAGTTAAACTTGCGATACTGGCCCCTTCATCGACCTCAGCCACTTTTTGTAAGCTTTCGAATTGATTGAAATTCGGAATGCTGGCGCCCGCTGTGTGGCAGCTAACGCAGTATTGTTCCATGATCGGTTTAATTTCAGGAAGCCAGTCCTTGATGCTCGCACCTTCACGAGCCCACTGGATTAACTTGAAGCGAACTTCATCTGGGGCCATCGGCTCCATCTGACCATTGAGCATCGCCTCGAGCTTCGATCCGCTGCGATTACCGTAATAGCTATAAACAATGTCATTGACTGATAGACCCGGTTGGCCATCGGCCTTGCCGTGGGTCTCCATAATTTGGAAGCCCGCCATATAGAGACCCATGAGGGTCACTAACAGAAAACCTGTAAAAAGGAGTCTGACCGGTTGTGAAACATTCGTTAGGTTGGCTTCGATCATGATGTACCCGCTCTTTAGGATGTCGTTCATGAGAACATGCTGGTGTTCAGTTTGTGTGAAAGAGGGGTCTGATGACAAGCACTAATTCTTTCTACTGGTCCTATCATCGAATCGACTGATCCCCTCGGTCATCATGAAATGATGGCTCCTCCTTATCATTTCGATTATTATAGAAACATGGAAACAAATGAAGTCTTACTTTCCTTGACGGCGATCGCTCAATCAAGCCGGCTTGCCGTGTTTCGGTTCTTGGTGCAGGCGGGAGAGGAGGGAAGGCCTGCGGGTCGGATTGCTGAGGCCCTAAATATTCCTCCCTCTTCGCTGTCTTTCCATCTCAAGGAACTCTGTCACGCGGGACTCATTAACCAGCGTCAGGAGGGGAGGTCCCTTATTTATTCCGCCGATTATGCAAGGATGAACGCTGTTATTAGCTATTTGACCGAGAACTGTTGTAACGGGAAATTTTGTTAACCTTGGAGTAACCCATTGAAACGCCTTCATATCCATATCAGTGTCGATGACATCGAAGCCAATATCCGTTTTTATGCGGCCCTTTTTGAAGCAGCACCTTCCGTTGTCAAGCCGGATTATGCGAAGTGGATGCTCGATGATCCTATCGTGAATTTTGCGATTTCATCCCGTGGGGCGAAGCCTGGTCTCGATCATTTGGGTATTCAGGTCGAATCAGAGAGTGATCTTTCTGACATCAACCGTCGGCTGTCAAGCGCTGCACTGCCCGTGATCGAACAGAAAGGGACGGCCTGTTGCTATGCTGAATCTGACAAATACTGGACTCAGGATCCTCAAGGCATCCCTTGGGAAGCCTTTCATTCCCTTGCTAGCGTGCCGGTCTTTGGCGCAAAACCAGAGCTTAAAGAGAAAGTAGAAACCTTATCCACATCCTGTTGCACGCCAAGTTTCAAAGAAACCATAGGATAAGGATTTCACCCTGATGATCTTAATCTCTGAAGTTTGATGGACCTGTAAACATCTCAAAGCAGGGATTCATGATGACTGGATACACGAGATAAATGATTGAAGGGCCAGGGTGAGGCATCCTCACCTTGGCTCACGATAGACACGCATCGATCTTTATATCGACAACACACGAACAAAAGATATGAATAACGAGACATTGAATGTTTTGGTCCTTTGTACTGGCAATTCCTGCCGAAGCGTGATGGGCGAGGCGTTGGTCACCGCACTAGGTCATGGCCGATACCAAGGGCACAGCGCGGGTAGTAAGCCTATCGGCCGCATTAACGCAGGGGCGTTAGCAACACTTGCCCGCCATAATTTGCCTACCGAGGGTTATTCCAGCAAGTCGATGGATGCATTTCGTGATCAGCCCATCGATATCCTTATTTCGGTGTGCGACTCAGCAGGCCAAGAACCTTGCCCCGTATTTCTTGGGCCAGCCATCCGCGCACATTGGGGTGTAGAAGACCCCGGTCACCTAGAGGGGACACCTGAAGAGATCATCGCCGCCTTCGACAAGACATTCGATATTCTGAAGCGTCGGGTCCAGGCGATGGTCGATCTTCCTGTCGAGGCTATGAGCAAAGAGGCCATCACCGAAGAACTGCAAAGGATTGGTAGAGAAATTAAATAATCCCATCAGGAGTGATGACCATGTCTCAGCAACAAGCAACCGCTGCTGCGCGAAAGCAGATGAATTTTTTCGACCGATATTTGACCGTCTGGGTCGGGATTTGTCTCCTGCTTGGGGTGCTGATTGGCCAGTTGATTCCTGATTCAGTCGCTGATCTTAGGAGCCTCCAACTATCCGGGATTAACCTTCCTATTGCGGTCCTGATTTGGCTGATGATTTACCCTATGATGCTCAAGGTGGACTTCGCATCCGTCATCGGTGTCGGTCGAAATCCCAAGGGCGTCCTCATTACCGTGTTCGTCAACTGGTTAGTGAAGCCCTTCAGCATGGCGTTCCTAGGTTGGCTATTCTTTAAGCACCTTTTTCTTCCCTGGATAGGCGCCGATGCCGCGGACCAATATATTGCAGGCACGATCATTTTGGCGGCGGCGCCCTGTACCGCCATGGTCTTTGTCTGGAGCTATTTGACGGATGGAGATCCTGGTTACACCCTGGTTCAAGTGGCCATCAACGATCTCATCATGCTCGTGGCATTCGCGCCTATCGTGACGTGGCTCGTCACCGGCACGTCTAATTTGACGGTCCCATTTGATCTGTTGCTCTACTCGGTGCTGATCTTCATTGTGATCCCATTGGTAGCAGGCATCATGACCCGATCCCTTCTGGTCAAATTAAAGGGTAAAGTCTGGTTTGAAGGTGTGTTTCTTCCAAAGCTTCATCCTATGGCCATTGGTGCCCTCCTTGGCACCTTGATACTGATCTTCGCTTTTCAAGCCGACAATCTCATCGGTCACTGGTTTCACGTCCTCTTGATCTCAGTACCCATCATTATCCAGGTCTATTTCAACGCGGGTTTGGTCTACGGGCTGATGAAATGGGCGGGCGCGCCATACGTCATTGCGGCTCCTGGCGCTTTAATTGGAGCCAGCAACTTCTTTGAGTTGGCTGTCGCTACGGCTATTGCGCTCTATGGGCCGGAATCAGGCGCTGCACTAGCGACCGTTGTGGGGGTTCTGGTTGAGGTGCCGGTCATGCTTTCTGTTTGTGGTATTTGTCATCGGACGCGGAGTTGGTTTACTGATGGTTCAGTTTGAAATGTCAGATTGTCATATTCTTCAATGCCGCGCCACGTAAGTCTTAGATTGGCCATGAAGGGTGACATTTCTTTCTATAGCATCAGTAAGTCATAACATGATATTAAAAAGACTAGGGTCTGAATGCATTTCGAAATTAAGCAATCTAAGGGTGTTGTTCTTACTGGGCTAGGCAACCCATTGAGCTGGTATCCCTTACGCAGGCGTCAAACCATTCCTTCTGTGCCTGAACCGAGGATAGGAATGTTCCCCGATGAGTACCCTTAGCCACTTCAATGCTCTGGATGTAACCAGGATTAAAGATCGCTTGAGAGGTGGCGGGTAAGGTTGTGACTCCCTTCGAAAATGCTTCGTCTTGCTGACCGTAGAACATCTTGATTTGGGTGCTAAAAACCCATTCATCGCCATTAGCTTCAGTCATGACCTTAACATATTCTGCGTCACTAAAAAACGACTTTTGAAGATATTTAGATTGGAATATCTCTCGCGCATCGGTTGGCGTACAAGGGCTTCCCCCCACGCTGATACACCCAGGCCTGATTATTAACGTGTCAATATTGTAGTTTCGTTCATAAATATTCAGGTACGTCTCATAATATTCCGGCTTAAAGAAGTCCCTCGCCAGCCCTGGGATTGTTAAATAATTCTCTTGGGAGAAGGCGCTGAGAATAAAAACAATATTGATCCATGCGGCATCGGCAGTATTGCCGTCTTTCCCATCCCTTGGGTTGTAGACCAACGCTGACAAGGCAGCCAGGGTTGAGGCAGGCGCAGAAGCTGTTGAGGCCGCTCTCACCTTTATCTGCTCGGCTTCCAGTTTCTCGAGGAAGGCCATCGTGACCAGTCCCCCCTGCGACCAGCCAGCGAGAAATAGGTCACTGACAACCACCTGCTGCGCTTTCAGCAAGCCGAGCGATGATCGATATAGGTCAAGACAGGCTTGCTGCTCACTGCGCTTGACCGAATAGGCTTCGGGTTCCTTTGAATCACCCATTCCAAAATAATCCGCGGCGATGACGCTGTAGCCTTGACCCGCAAATTGGGCCACATTAAGCCGAGTCTCGTAGGCATTGTCGTAATGTGGTCCTGGTGTGAACGCGTATGAGGGAACTTCATGCTTTTGCATCACAGTCCCGTGTTGGTATGACACTAACGGCCGATAAGCGATCATCCCGGGACCTTCATTCGTGTTAGGAAGGGGGATGGCAACAAGACCATAGGCTGTGGTTGATTGATTGCTCCGTTCTGGGATGACCGATCGATAGGCTACTTTGAACAGCTTTACATCGTGGGTAGCTGGCGTGTAGGTGGGGATGACATATCCCGGCCAGACGGTGCCTTTAGCAAACTTCGGGAGTTCAGACGTCAATACCTCATTCAAGGCCACTTTGCTAACGGTTCCCAGAGGCTCATAAAGCGCTCCGAGCACAACAAAGGTTCGACCATCGGCGAATTTTGCCGTCGTGGCGTCGATGCCTTGAGGGCTCCGGATCGATACGGATGGAGGCAGTGCGATGACCTCACCCAGGACGGTCGCAAGGCTGACGGCTCCAGAATTAATATCTTCGGGCTGAACACGATAGGTAAACAGAAGAGATTTACCCCTGCCCAAGCGGCCTTGATACCTTAATTGCCGAGTTCCATTGCCTATACTGAACGGGATAGTCGGTCGACCCTTGACCATCACGGTCTCGTTGAATGTGACCCGGACTGAAAGTCGCTCGCCGACCCTACTGAGGGTCTTCGGTAAGTACGCGTTCACGAGGTTTGATCAGGCAACCTTTTTTTCGATCTGATGCGAGGTCGGTATTGAGTGGATGTGATCGATGGGCAGCCTGATGGTGACGGCTTCTCCCCG
>QYQA01000029.1 GCA_007280285.1 Methylococcus sp.
GGATCGGTGCGCTGATGCACCTCAAGGTGGCTGGCTGGCCTTGGCGATAATCGGGCATCGGCTCCACAGCGCCTAAGACCCTAGAGGGTTCTCTTAAGAGCGCTGAAATTGAAATCGGGCGATCATTCATCAGTTTCCTCGCGAGAGAACCCGTCCTTTAGGGCGTGGAGGGTTAGCGACCGACCCAACGGGTCGGATTAATGGTTCCAGCCTTACATTCTCTACCATACAATGTAAGTCATGGATTCGGTCAAACGCGGCTACACATATCGGTTCTACCCGACACCTGAGCAGGAAACCCTGCTGGCGAGGACGTTTGGTTGTGTTCGTAAGGTCTACAACACGATTCTTGATTGGCGAACGAAAGAGTTTTACGAACACCAAAAAAAGATGGACTACTTGAAGGCGAACGCTCGTTTGACCGATATCAAAAAACGCCCTGAGTTTGGCTATCTCAGCGACGTGTCTAGCGTCCCGCTTCAGCAATGTCTTCGCCATCAACAAACGGCCTACAAAAACTTTTGGGCGGGCAAGCAGTCTGCTGAATTCACCGCGAGCGCGTTCAAATACGTTGGCGGCAAGCTCTTTGTTGCCAAAAGCAAAGAACCTCTCGACATTCGATGGTCGCGTGAGCTTCCTTCCGCACCAAGCACCATGTCCAAGGACCCTGCGGGGAGTTATTTTGTCTCCTGCCTGTGTGAGTTCGTCCCCGAACGGTTGAAGGTCACACCCAACAGGGTTGGGGTTGACCTTGGCATTAAAGACCTGTTCGTTACGGACCAGGGTAAGAAGACCGGCAATCCCCGCCATGCGGCCAAATATGCTACGAAGTTGGCTAAACACCAGCGTCGGCTTGCCAAGAAAAAGCTCGGCTCCAAGAACCGAATCAAGGCAAAGCAGAAAGTGGCTCGTATTCACGCCAAGATCTCCGATTGCCGGATGGATAACCTCCACCAGTTATCCCGCAGACTCATCAACGAAAACCAAGTCGTCTGCGTCGAATCCCTCAAGGTAAAGAACATGATCCGCAACCCAAAACTGAGCAAGAGCATTGCCGATGCCGGTTGGGGTCGTTTCGTTAAGATGCTCGGATACAAGGCTGATTGGGGTGGACGAACGGTCGTCGCCATCAACCAGTTTTTCCCAAGCTCCAAGCGGTGCTCTGGTTGCGGCCACATCAACGACGAGCTAACGCTTGATGTCAGGGACATGGGAATGCCCGTCCTGCGCTACCGTTTTGGATAGAGACATCAACGCCGCTCGCAACATTAAAGCCGCAGGACTTGCGGTGTTAGCCTGTGGAGAGAATGTCAGTCTTGTGTCGTAAATCGGCATAAGTTGTTCTCGTTGAATCAGGAATCCCCTTCCTTTCGGGAGGGAAGGAAGTCAATCAAGCTATATCTAGACGGCAAGAGCGAACAGCACCCTTCAGACGGCGACCCGATGAGCGGCAAGCCCAGCGCCAAGGGGGATGTCCATGTCCTTTTAAATTTCAACCGGAGCTTCACGATGGCGATCAGACGCAGAGGCGGACTTAACCACAACAAACTGGATCAGGTGGTGGCCAATGCCCGCAAGGACAAGGAGGATCGCGAGAAAGGCTATCGGGAACGAGCCCTGAAGCTCTACCCCTGGGTCTGTGGCCGCTGCACGAGAGAGTTCAGCCTTCAGAACCTCCCCGAACTGACGGTTCATCACCGAAACCACAATCACGACGACAACCCACTTGATGGCAGCAACTGGGAGCTGCTGTGCCTTTACTGTCACGACGACGAACATTCGAGATATAACAACGCAGACCTTTATGGAAAAGATCAGACGAACAGCGCGTCAACAACAACCCACAAAGCATTGGCAAGCCTTGGGGCTCTCCTCAAAACCCAAGATACAGCCGACTAAAGCGAGACGGTCCGTCGGTCTATCTCAACATCCACTCCGCGCGCCTGTTAGAATCTCCTAACATTTGCCTGAGTTGGCCATGGCTTGGTTAATATCCCGAGACCATGATCGCTTCCACAGCGGCTAGAGGACTCGTTCCAAACCGGAGATGCATGGATGTCCGCACTGCTCTATGACCCCAACTTCTGGCTAAGCATTGGCCAGATCATGCTGGTCAATATCGTTTTATCAGGGGACAACGCTGTCGTGATTGCCCTCGCCGCCCGATCACTTCCGGAGCGGGATCGAGACCGTGCGGTGGCCTGGGGATCGGTGGCTGCAATTTTGATGCGCATCGGGCTATCGATTGTCGCGCTCCAGATACTGCGTCTTCCCTATCTCAAGATAGCTGGGAGTGCAGCCCTTTTCTTTATTGCTTTGAAGCTCCTGACACCCGGCGAGGGTCATAGCAAGGGCGTCAGTAACCAGACGGATCTTGGGGCAGCCATCCGCACCATTCTGCTAGCCGATCTGGTGATGAGTCTTGACAATGTTCTGGCGGTGGCTGCTGCGGCGAAAGGGAATCATCTCCTACTGATTTTTGGTCTCGGCATCAGCATCCCACTGGTCATCTTTGGCAGCACCATGATTCTGAGACTGATGGAGCGTTATCCCAGCATCATTACTCTAGGCGCGGCCATCTTGGGGTTTGTTGCCGGTGAAATGTTAGTCAGCGAACCAGCACTAGCAGGATTTACCTGGCTCAACGAGGGCGGCCCTGCCTACACTGCCATCCCCATCGCATCTGCTCTTGGCGTCATTGTGGTCGGCAAATGGCTCAAACAACGCACCGTGCATCCCGAAATCCAGTTGGTTGACCTCGCCCACGAACAACCGCAACCTCCCAGCGATCCCTCTGGAGAATGACCCACATGCTGAAATTACTGATTCCAATCGACGATACCGATTCGACCCCAGCCATGATCGATTCGTTCTTAGTGTGGCTTGACCGTCTGGGGAGTCCGGTTGAAGTTCACTTACTCAGCGTGCAACCCCTCATAAGAGGGGATGTAGGCCGCTTTATCGGCGAAAATGAGATCCGCGACTTTCACCTCGAGCAGGGCCTCAAAGTGCTGGCACCGTCGAAAGAAAAGCTTTTAGCGAAAGGTATTCCGCATCAGTTCCATGTGAGTGTCGGGGATCCCGCTGACGTCATCGTCCAGTTTGCAAGAGAGCAGCAATGCGACCAGATCGTGATGGGGACCCGGACCCTCGGTCATCTCATGGCGCTTCTTGTAGGGTCTGTGACGGCCAAGGTGATTGAACTCACCGATATACCGGTCTTGCTGATCAAATAAGGTTGCGGCCACCGCCCTTAATCCCCCTGACCGAAGAGCTTGGGCGGACGGCGTCAAGGTGAAATAGAGGCCGCTTGTTTTTCCCACCAGAGCGGCCGAGACCCTAAAACCCCCACTCTGATCCTTAGGATCTCAACCTTTGACGATGCTCCTACGCCTTGAATCCGGGATTGTTCCCTGCATCGGATCCACCTTCCGAAAGAAATCTCTCATGACCCCATCAACCAAGGCGAAATCGCTAAAGCTTAGCGGTTACAATGGCACATGGTCACGGTCTCGCTCAAGTTCCATCCCTTGCATCCCCCGAGGGGAGAATACAGCCTCTGCTGCGATGTAGCGTATGCCCCAAATGAGGGACTGAAGCTTCAGTTCAAACTCTTGGGCGATATAGCGGGTGTTCTGGCAGGGGACCCCTCTCCCATGCCGAGGCGACGAGACGGTCTTTGGCAAAGCACCTGCTTTGAAGCCTTTATCGGTTTCGAACAAGATGCGGGCTACCGAGAGTTCAACGTTTCACCCTCTGGTGATTGGGCCGTTTACGATTTCAGTGATTACCGAAGCGGCATGACCCCAACGGACGTTGCCATACCACCCAAAGTGTTTATCGAGCGCTCCTCTCAATGGCTTCTCATTGAGGCTCATCTTGATCACTGCCTCCTGCCAAAATCCCCATCTATCGGCGAACCCCCTTTTAGAGTAGGCCTTTCGGCCATCCTCCTTGAGGAGGCGACATCGATGAGCTTTTGGGCACTGCACCACCCCATCCCTCAGCCCGACTTTCATCATGCTGAGGGCTTGTGCCTCTCGATACCCTCAGCACCTCAAGCCTTCATCACCCAAGATCTGTCGAACGCATCATGAAGTTTGGTATAGACCGTCTCCTCGAAGAACCCCTCCTCCAGAAGCCTCTGATCGGTCGACGTGTGGGTCTCCTCGCACACCCTGCCTCCACGACCGAAGACTTCCGTCATACCCTAGATGCCCTCTCCGCCCTTAAAGGACTTGAGTTGACGGTCGCATTTGGTCCCCAACATGGTTTACGGGGCGACAAACAGGACAACATGGTGGAATCCGCGGACTCTGTAGACCCCCAGCTAGGGATTCCTGTCTTCAGCCTATATGGCCATGTCCGAAGGCCCACCGCCGAGATGATGAGCCACTTTGATGTCTTGCTGATTGACCTTCAGGATCTAGGGTGCAGGATTTATACCTTCATCACCACCCTCCGGTATCTTCTGGAGGCGTCCTCTCGGTATGGCAAATCGGTCTGGGTTCTAGATCGCCCAAATCCAGCGGGCCGTCCGATCGAGGGATTGATTTTGAGGGAGGGCTGGGAAAGTTTCGTCGGCGCAGGTCCCCTGCCGATGCGCCATGGCCTCACCCTCGGCGAGCTCGGACACTGGTTCATCGATCAACTCAGCCTTGATCTTGATTACAAGGTGATCAAGATGTCGGGTTGGGCCCCAGATCAGTCACCGGGCTTCGGCTGGCCCCTTGAACAGAGAAGCTGGATCAATCCAAGTCCCAACGCACCGAACCTCTCGATGGCCAGGGCTTATGCGGGCACCGTCATGCTGGAAGGGACCACTCTCTCGGAGGGACGGGGGACGACTCGACCCCTCGAACTCTTTGGCGCACCCGATCTCAATGCTGATCTCTTGTTGAAGGACATGAAGGCGCTCGCCCCCACGTGGCTTGAGGGTTGTCGCTTACGCCCCTGCTGGTTTGAACCTACCTTCCACAAACATGCAGGCCAACTCTGTTCAGGCCTTCAGATTCATGTCGATGGCGCTTTTTATCGTCATGAAACGTTCAAGCCTTGGCGCCTCCAAGCCCTCGCCTTCAAGGTGATCCGAAGGCTCTGGCCCGACTATCCGCTCTGGCGCGACTTTGGTTACGAATATGAATTCGATCGCCTCGCCATCGATCTCATCAATGGCAGTGATCTTATGCGGCTTTGGGTCGATAACCCAGGCTCTGCGGTCAGTGATCTCGAATCCATTCTGACGAAGGACGAGGCCCTCTGGCTTGACCAGAGAGCGCCATACCTCCTCTATCCTTAAGCTGAAGGCTCCAGAAAGTTGGCCATCATGTAGAAGGCCACACCGGGCAGTAACCCTGGTGGACCCCACCAGGTTCCAAGGACTGTGCCAATGATGCCCACAGCAATGATCACCACCCCCAAGACCCTTAATTTGCCGCTCAGCGAGCGGATGGGCGCTTTGCCAACCCCAGCAAGGGATTGACCACACTGAGCGCAGGCTTTGTGAGTGGAATCATTCTGGCAGGAACACGTTGGGCAATGGATCAGCGCCATCTTCTCCTCCTATTAGGCTCTTGTTATTATTCATCAGGCTGGACCTTTCTTGGCACCTCTGGATTTTAATTGAGGTCATCATTTCGCCAATACTTGGCCCCCGTCACACTAAGACCAATCAATGCGCCTTGTTGAGTCAGCTGATAGACGTTGATCCCTGGAGCCACATTGACGCCGGCTGCTGCAGCGCCTCCTTCGCTCTGACCCTTAGCGGCTGCCGACGCCCGACCACCAAATTCCCAGCCTGAACCAACAAAGTCCTCCATGGCCGAGACGGTATCAAAGACAAAGACCAAACGGAAGTTGGTGTAACCAAATCCCAGTCCAGGCTGGAGCTCAAACATCTTCATGTAGGTTCGCTTTCCAGAGCGGTTATCCACAGCAACACCGTTGCCATGATCAAGCCCACCCCAAAGAATTTGGCCACCAGAGGCATCAAACACTGCATAGCCCGCCGCTTGTTGAACCCGACTCTTGGCGGTTGGATTCTCGAGGTAGAGTTTTGAAAGGCTATCCGCTTCCATCGATCGGAGCTGTTGCCGCTGATTCGCAACTGAACCCTCCAGCTGCACGCCACACCC
>QYQA01000122.1 GCA_007280285.1 Methylococcus sp.
CCGTGGTCTTTGGCTTCCTTGCGGTTGAAGGCGAAGGGAGTGGGTTCTTGCGTTTTTCGCGCGAGGGCGATCGACGTGGCACAGGCCAGGGGGATCCCCTTATAGGCTGGACCATAGAGTACATCGGGCTTTTGACCCGTCGCGATCAGGGCTTCGGCATAGAATTCACCGAGCCGTCCAAGCCGTTCACCGGTATCGAACAGTCCCGTATTGAAAAAATAGGGGCTTCGGCGACCTGATTTTAGAACAAAGTCACCAAACCGAAGGACGCCCGCCTCGATGGCATAACGAATAAAATCATGCTGATAAGGACGCATCGTAAGCCTCTCGCTGTCTTTAGGAGGGTCAGGGAACAGCAACGTGACGCAGCAGCGTCTCAATCACATGGTCGGCATCGATGCCATCCGCTTCGGCCTCATAGGTCAAAATGAGACGATGACGCAGCACATCCTTTGCCACGGTCTGAATGTCCTCTGGCAACACGAAATCGCGTCCATGGAGCCAAGCCCTGGCTCTGGCGCAACGATCAAGCGCAATGGTCGCCCTGGGGCTTGCGCCATACTGAACCCACCGAGCCAACTCAGGATCGTAGGCCCCAGGCTCCCGGGTCGCTAGAATCAATTGCAAGAGGTATTCCTCCAGCGACTCGGCGAGATAAAGATCGAGCACCTCATGGCGGGCCTCAAAAAGGATGGCTTGGGGAAGCGGTTCGAAGGCGACTGCCGAGGGTTCTTTGACGCCGCGCGCTTCGTTTCTAACCAGATGAAGAATCGTGCGTTCGTGCCGCGGCTCCGGGTACCCAATCCGAATGAACAACATGAACCGGTCGAGCTGTGCTTCTGGGAGCGGGTAGGTCCCTTCCTGCTCAATGGGATTTTGCGTCGCCATCACCATAAAAAGAGGCGGCAAGGGATAGGTCACCCGGCCGACGGTGATTTGGCGTTCAGCCATGGCCTCGAGCAAGGCGGACTGAACCTTGGCCGGCGATCGATTAATTTCGTCGGCCAGGACGAGATGATGAAATAAAGGCCCCCGTTGAAACTCGAACGTGCCTTCCTGGGGTCGATAGATTTCAGTCCCGGTCAAATCGGCGGGTAAGAGATCTGGGGTAAATTGAATGCGGTGAAAATCGGCCTCAATCCCGCGGCTCAGGACATTGATCGCCCGGGTCTTAGCAAGGCCTGGGGCCCCCTCGACCAGCAGGTGGCCATCGGCCAACAGGGCCATCAGCATGCTCTCGACCAGGCGTTGCTGCCCAATGACCTGTGCGCTCACGTGGTATTGAAGGTTTTGAAAGGCCTTTTGGGCCTGGGTCAGGCCGGTGGGCGTTTGCTGCTGTTCTTGAATCATGAAAAAAATCCGTCTACAAAAAAGAAATGGAGGCCACGTGGCGGGGCATCAAGGCGCCGGCCGGTGTGCCAGCTCATCATAAGCCATCAAGTCTTAGACCTCTCACCCATCATCTCGCGAACCCACTCGCTCCGCCGCTCGCGGTCAAGGAGTTCGATGCGCGCCCGCATTAAGACCACAGAAAAGTAATACAACTGAAAAGCCCCTGCCATCAAGAGCAGCGGGATTAACATCGACACATGGATGGATGGCTTGTCCATTTTGGTGACGGTCGCACCCTGGTGAAGAGTGTTCCACCACTCCACGGAGTAATGAATGATCGGAATATTGACGACGCCGACCAGAATCAGGACGGCACCGGCCCTGGCCGCGGTCCGCGTGTCCTCGATAGCATTGACCAGCGCGAGGTAGCCAAGGTAAAGAAATAACAGAATCAATTCCGAGGTCAGCCGAGCATCCCAGACCCACCAGGCCCCCCACATGGGCTTACCCCAAAGTGACCCGGTGGCCAGCGCCAGGAAGGTAAATGAGGCGCCAAGCTGGGCCGAACTTCGAACCATGACATCGGCCAACTTGATGTTCCAGACCAGGTAAATGCCACTCAGGGCGGCCATGAATGTATAGATAAACAGGGACATCCAAGCGCTGGGAACATGAACAAAGATGATCCTGTAGCTTTGCCCCTGCTGATAGTCAGGCGGCGCAACAAAAAGCCCGAGGTAAAGACCGCCAATAAGGAGCGCGAGCGTCAACGCCCACAGCCAGGGAATCAAGGCGCCACTCAGCCGGTAAAAATGCTTCGGCGAAGCCCACTTGTGAAAAAAAACCCAAATCGCGTTCCACATGATGATGTCAACTCAAACTGATGCGCAAAGCCTGCGCGGTTGCGAAAGGTGCCAAGGTCAACGCCAGGACCAAAAGTGCGAGCAAAAAGTCCAGCTGACCGCCCATCGGGAGTCCCGCCACCGCCGCTGAGACCGCATTGGTAGAAAAAATCAGGACCGGAATATAGAGCGGTAACACGATCAAGGTCAGCAGGACGCCGCCACGCCGAAGTCCAACGGTCAACGCGACACCGATCGAACCGGTTAAGCTCAACAGCGGGGTCCCCACCAAGAGCGTCCATTCCAGCATCGCGATCCCCTCAGAGGGCATGGTCATCAATAACGCGAGCAGGGGCGCCATCAGCAACATAGGAAAACCACTCACCAGCCAGTGCGCGAAGACCTTCGCCAGCACCAACAGCGCCAAGGGGTGGGGGCTCAGGACCATCTGTTCGAGAGCGCCATCATCAAAATCCGAACGAAACATGCTCTCAAGCGAGAACAGTCCCGCCAAAAGGACGGCAATCCAAATCACCCCCGGGGCCATGATTCTTAAAACAGGGGCCTCAGGGCTCACCCCCAGTGGAAACAGCGTGACAATCATGCCGAAAAACAAGAGAGGATTGAACCACTCAGCGCGATGCCTAAACGCCAGCAAGAGATCACGCCGCACCAATGCAAAGAAGGCCGTCATCACGCCCTCACCCAAGGCTCAAGGTGGTCGGAGATCGGCCTAGGCTCAAGGCCTGATGCGAGGTCAAAATCGCCGTGCCGCCAAAGCCAAGATGCTCCATCACCATCCCCTGAAACTCCCGGATGCCATCAGCATCGAGCGCGGTAAAGGGTTCATCGAGAATCCAAAGTGCGGCGCCTGAAAGGAGAAGACCCGCAAGGGCCACCCGCTGGCGTTGACCTTGCGAAAGGTAGCGCACCAGAAGCTCTCGTTTATCGCCAAGGCCCAGACGATCAACGACTTTAGCCAAGGCCCTCTGTCCCGGGATAACCTGCCGCAGCGCCAAGGCCATGTTGAGATTTTCTGTCACCGAAAGGTCCTGCTTCAGCCCGAGATGATGACCCAAATAGCCCAACTGGGCACTGAACGTCGAACGTTGTCTCTGAATCTCAACCCCCCGCCACAGCACGACCCCCTCATCCGGCTGGGTCAATCCCGCGAGGATCCTTAAAAGGCTGGTTTTTCCGGAGCCATTGGCGCCCTCCACCTGAAGAACTTCCCCCGCCCCGAGAGAAAACTCAAGCCCCTCGAAAAGACAGGTCTCGCCTCGACAACAGCTGAGATTTCTTACCGCCAAAAGGGCAGGCATCGCCATCACAAAACCCCATGGATCGTTGCATACGTCATGAGGCTTATTATCCCAGATTTGCGTTAAGCCATGCGGGCAATTGAGGATTAAGCGCCCGAACAGAAGGAATTTCAGCTACCATAGAACCATGCGAATTAGCCAAGAACACCGTCAACATGCCGAAGACCTGATTGAGTTCATCGATCAGAGTCCGAGTCCTTGGCACGCGGTCGAAACGCTTGCATCAAGACTTAGAAAAGAGGGGTTCACCGCCCTCGACGAGAAAGACCGCTGGACCTTGACCGAGGGTCAAAAGGCTTACGTCATCCGCGGCGGGTCCTCCCTGATCGCCTTCCATATCGGAACCAAAGCGCCCGCCGATGTCGGTTTCAGGATCATTGGCGCCCACACAGACTCACCCGGGCTCAGAATCAAACCCCAGACCATGGACCCACATGACCATTGGGTCCGTTTGGGCGTCGAGGTCTATGGCAGCCCCATTCTCGCCACCTACGGGGATCGCGATTTAAGCCTTGCAGGTCGAGTCACGCTGCAGGAGGGGTCGCAGCTGACGCATCGCTTGATCCGCTTCGAAAAATCCCTGCTGAGGCTTCCGAACCTCGCCATTCACCTTAACCGGCAGGTCAACGAGGAGGGCCTAAAGTTTCACCTCCAGACCGAATTACCCCTCCTCCTTGGGACATCCAGCGACCATCCGGAGGGGTTCTTTCTCACGCTTTTAAGCGAGGCGCTGAACGTTCCAACAGCGCAACTTAGAAGCTTCGAATTGGCGGTTTATGACACCCACGCGGGGGGATTCTGGGGGGCAGATGAAGCATTTATTGCCCATCGTCAGATTGACAATCTAGCCTCCTGTCATGCCAGTCTCTTAGCGCTGCTGGAGCACTCAAACCAAAGACAGAGCGTCGTGTGCGCGTTCTTTGACCATGAAGAAGTGGGCAGCCAGAGCTATCAAGGTGCCGATGGCAGCTTCCTCTCGGATGTTCTTGAACGGCTCTACTTGAGGGCCGCGAGCCAGCACCCCGAAGACTTCCGTCGGTCGCTGGCCAGAAGCCTCCTGGTGAGCGCCGATGGCGCTCATGGGTTTCACCCCAATTTCCCGGCCGCTTTCGAGCCTCACCATCCCGTGAGGATTAATCAAGGCCCCGCCCTAAAAATGAATGTCAATCAGCGTTATGCCACCAACGGCGACGGCGAGGCCCTGTTCCGACAGCTCTTGGAGCGTGCAAACATTCCGGGACAGATCTATGTGCACCGAAGCAATCTCGGCTGCGGCTCCACCATCGGACCCTTAAGCGCATCACGCCTTGGAATACCCACGCTCGATTGTGGCGTTCCCATGTGGGCCATGCACAGCATCCGGGAAAGCGCCGGCGTCCTTGATCAACTGTGGCTTAAAAAGCTGTTAAGCGCGTTCCTGAGCGATCTTTAAACCAACCCCCTCCCCTCTCCCGTCTAATGATGGTGTTCCTCACGAACATCAACCTGCCCGGAGAGTTTGCGCCAGACATTTCCCCAAGCCATACCCAACGCCAGAATGCCCGCCAGCACCAACAAGCTCACCCACGTCACGACATCATTCTTGGCTGTTATGAGGCCCTGATCAAACAGAACCCAGGTTAATGTTCCAAAGAAGGCCGCCGCCAAAATGATCCCGAAAAACCCTAAGGCAGCCCGTGTTGCGTTGAGAAAAAGAGCCCAGCCAATCAGCAGCACAACGCCCACAAAGGCAAGCTCTGCGGTCATCGCCGGGAAATGCGCCAGCAACCAGTCCACGTAGCAGTAGCCCGTGGGATTCCAGGTAGAAAGCACCAGAAGCAGAGAAAGAAAAAAGCGTATCAACATAAAAGCCCCATGCAATCAGAAACCTGAAAGAGATGAGTGCATCTCAGGTTCATCAAAGAGTGCGCCAATAAATTGTTCGGCGTTAAAGTCTTGAAGGTCATCTATGCCCTCTCCGACACCGATGAAGCGGATCGGAATTCCAAACTCCTGAGCCAAGGCAAACAACACTCCGCCCTTGGCGGTGCCATCCAGCTTGGTGAGTGCGATCCCCGTCAGTCCGACCGCCTCATGGAACACCCTCGCCTGATTGAGCGCATTCTGACCGGTCCCGCCATCGAGCACCAACAACACCTCCTGAGGGGCCGAAGGGTCAAGGCGCGCCATGATGCGCTTGATCTTACTCAGCTCTTCCATGAGATGGGACTTGTTGTGAAGACGCCCGGCCGTATCTGCGATGAGGACATTAACACGTCGAGCCTTGGCCGCCTCCAGCGCATCGTAAATAACCGAGGCCGAATCAGCCCCCGTATGCTGGGCAATGACCGGCACTTGATTTCTATCACCCCACGCCTGCAGTTGCTCGACTGCCGCGGCCCTGAAGGTATCACCCGCGGCTAACATCACACTGAGACCCTGCTGCTGGAACCGCTTGGCCAGCTTTCCAATGGTCGTGGTTTTGCCCACACCGTTAACACCCACGACCAAAATGACGAAAGGACTCTGGGTATCGGCCATGGCCAGCGGTGTACTCACCGGTTCGATCAGCTGATGAAGGTAGCGCTTGAGGTGCTCTTTGACCACGGAGACATCCCGAAGCTCCTGACGATCAAGGCTATCAGTCAGATGACGAATAATGTCCCGGGTTACCGTGACCCCCATGTCGGCCATGAGGAGCTGCCCCTCGAGTTCCTCCAAAAACGCTCGGTCAATCGCCTTTCGGCCAACGGGCACTTGACCCAGAAACCCTGTCAGCCCTGAACGGGTCTTCGAAAGCTGCCCCTTGAGACGCTGGTAGAGCGAGACCGGCGAAGGCTCAGGGCGTTGCGCGGGCGCTAAGGAGGGCGCAGATAGAGGCGGCACCACCCCCTCCGTCCGAGGCGACAATACCGCCTGCTCAGGTTCATCCCGTCTCAGCGGGGCTCGACCGAGCTGAAGCTCGATCCGAGAGACCCTCAGGATCAGTAAGAGACTGACCCAGGCATGCGCTACCCCGAGAACCACAGGCAAACGGAGCAACACGAGGCCGAGACCCAGAGCCACCTGAATCAACAACAACGCACTCAGCCAAAGCCCCTCCTTACTCAGCGCCGGCGCTTTTGGATTGGAGGTCAGCCCTTGCGCCAGGACGGTGAGTAGGAGAAAGGCGAGGGCAGCACAAAGACGATGCAGAACGTTGAGCGCAATCAGGGCGCCCGGCATCTTCAAAATAGCCTCACCCTCTTGAGCGCCGAGGAAGGCCTTCATCAAGCCCAGGTAGTCCGCTGCCGGGAGCCAATGGCCAAGACAGGTCGGGACCTCAGGGCAAGAAAGCCCACCGCCCATCAGGGTTAGCCAGCCACCAAGATAAGCATCGATCAGCAGCAGGAGAAGACCTAAGCGGCTCAGCCAGGACAAGAAGGGCAAAGCCTGTCTTGGGGGTTCCGGGGTGGCATCCATGACCCAGAGCCTGTGGATCAGGAACACCATCGCAACGCCAAAAAAGAGGCCAAGGGGCGCTGGATAGTCCATCGCGAGGGGCAGCAGCGCGGCACAAGATGCCAGCACCAAGACCAAGAAACCGAGCACAATCTCCTTGAAGCGCCGCCCTATCTCACGAAGGTTCAACAAAAAAAGGAGCCCGGAGAAACCCACCATCAGCCATGGAATCAGCGACTGATTCTGGCTCCAAACCTTCAGCATTGGCGCAAGCCAACCCGCCGTGAACATCTTGGGAGTCATCACTACTTCGCCAAAGCAGCCCGGCCAATCGGGACACCCAAGAGGGGATTGCCCAAGTCGCCCCAGCACCCCCAGAAGGTAGACAAAGATCGAAATCAACAGCAAGACTTGGGTGAAATATCGAAAAAGCTTCTTCATGGCGATGATAGACACTGGCAGGAAATGGAAGGGGAGCAGGCTTGGTTGATCCGTCTTAACCTATCTGTGAAGCCTTGAGGAGATGCTTGAGATCGCGAACCATCTTGTAGGGGTCAAAGCCACTCTCATACCAGAGCACGAGATTGGCCTGTGGATCCACCAGGACCAGCATACCCTCCTCCGGGGGACGCCCCATTGCGCGGGTCAGAGCATCCAGAATCGAGGGCTTCAAAAGGGCCACTTGGAGCGCATCATCTTGCTGAATCGCGGGGGAGGCCTCGATGGTTTTTGGCCCAGGAACCAAGAGCAAGCGCTTGACTCTCGGCATCTCTTTGTTGAGCATTAACCAGCCCTGATGGGTCTTATGGAGGGTTTCGCTACACGCCAAAGCACACGCTGCTCCAGCGACCTGAATCAAAATCCAGCGCCCACGAATCTGCTCAAAACCCTCCTGATCATTGAGCGGGGCGGCCAACAATTCATCCCGTTGGAGCGATAGACCCGGCGCGAAAAGAACGCCATAGTTACTGGTTTTTTCAATCCATTCAGGGTGTTCGGCATACCGCCATGCAAGACCAAAGGGGATGACTGCACTCAAACCAATCAACAGGATGAGAACTTTGTTGCGGAGGCCTTTGAGGGGTGTTTTGGTGGGCGATGATGGCTTCATGTCGAGGAACGTTTCAATCCATGGCGGACAAACAAAAAAAGCACAAGGGCGGCCAACAGAAACCACTGAAGGGCATAGCCGCGATTTTTGTCGGCATCAAGCCGTCTCGTGTGAAACGATCGCTTGAACCCTCCTTCGGTCTGAGGGCTCAATAATACCTGATAGGCACCCAGGGGATAGCGAAGTCGCGCACTCATTTGGGCCGCATCCGGGACCTGAACCAAGGATGGCCAACCAGCGCCAGGGACATCGGCACCTTCGAGCTTTAACCCGACGCGGTAGAGATCGTCGATCAGGCCGAAGACGGTCACCGGACCCTCGGGGGCTGGGGCGGGTATCACCGGGTGCAGGCGATCCGGGCCCAGCGGAATCCAACCCCGATTAATGATGACCGCTAAGTCACTGCCCTTCACCCTAAAGGGGGTCAAGACATGGAATCCAACAACCCCTGCTTCCGGCTGATTATCGAGGAGAAATTCATGCGCAAGGTCGTACTCCCCAAGAAGGCGCACCGAGGAATAGCGCAGCGCCGAAAGATCAACCGTCTCTGGAGACTCCACATTCAGAACCGGCGCCATGGCGCGTTGTTCTCTGTCGTGATTGATCGCATCGCGCTCGGCCGCCCGATCGAGCTGCCAAACGCCGAGGCGGACAAAAAGGGTCAGTCCCGCTAACATCAGGATCAGGCTGATAAAACTCGGCTTGAAGCTATAATGACGCATGGCCGTCAGGGCATCTTTAAGATGCCGATGACGCATGATTCCGCCACCTTCATGGTGTATCTCTTGAAAATCGTCATCGTCCTGATTTTACTGATTATTATAGGAAGTCTTGGATCGGGGCTCTTCTTTCTGTTGAAGGATAAGGAGCGATCTCCCAGAGCGATCAAGGCGCTTACCCTGCGTATCGGACTCTCCCTAGCCCTTTTCGTTCTATTGCTGATCGCTTTTGAGCGCGGTTGGATTCGACCCCATGGCCTCAGACTGAACAGCAACCCGCCACCAGGAGCGACCACCTCAGCCGAGGGGAACCTCCCCTAAAAGGCGTAAAAAACCCGGCAAAGGCCGGGTTTTTCGCTCAAGGCGAAAGCCGTTACTGGTGGTAAGAAACCAGTCGCTCGACCTCGTTTTTTGAACCTAGAATGACCGGCACCCGCTGGTGGATATCGGTAGGCTGAATCTCCATGATGCGTTCCCGACCGGTCGATGCCACGCCCCCTGCCTGCTCCACAATAAAGCCCATGGGATTCGCTTCATAAAGGAGGCGGAGACGTCCCCCTTTGGATTTGAGCTTTTCATCCATGGGGTAGGTAAATAATCCGCCGCGCATGAGGACCCGGTAAACTTCGGCCACCATGGACGCGAGCCAGCGCATGTTGAAGTCCTTCTCACGACCGCCGGCCTTGCCTTGAACACATTCATCCACATAACGGCGCACCGGCTCTTCCCAGAAACGGTGGTTGGACATATTGATGGCGAACTCAGAGGTCTCCACGGGAACACGAATATTGGGATGCGTCAGGACAAATTCGCCCACGTTGCGATCCAATGTAAAGCCATTCACCCCCTGACCCGTCGTCAGAATCATGATCGTGGTTGGCCCATAAATGCAGAAGCCTGCAGCCACCTGAGCGGTCCCCTTCTGCATGAAATCTTCCGCCGTAATGGTGTCTTTTCCTTCCGGCGCCCTCAAGATCGAGAAGATGGTCCCAATAGAAAGGTTGACTTCGATATTCCCAGAGCCATCCAAAGGATCGAAGGCGACGAGATACTTCCCCTTGGGGAACTGCGCAGGGATCAAAATGATTTCATCATTCTCCTCGGAGGCCATGGCGGCGAGATGGCCGGTCCACTCGAGCGCGCGAATGAAGATATCATTGGACAGAATATCCAGCTTCTTCTGGACTTCACCCTGAATATTTTCAGTACCAATCACATCGAGGTTGCCGGCCAGCGCGCCCCGATTTACCTCATGACCAATAGCCTTGCAGGCGGTCGCGATATCACTCAGAAGTAGCGTCAATTCGCCGGTAGCACCGGCAATTTTCCGCTGTTCAGCGATTAAAAATTGGGTCAGATGTTGACCAATCATGTCGTTCTCCCGTTCTTATTATGTGAGCTCAGGTTACTCGCAATCAGGGCACTGGGACTTCCAGTCCTCTGGAGCCGCGGCGAGAATCTGATCGACACTCGCGATCTTGAGTGCATTGGTTCCGCCGCGGGCTCCCATCAGGTCACCCTTGGTGAGAATCAGAATATCACTCCGCTCGACCAGACCGCGTTTTTGAAATTCCTCCACGATGGCCCGGTTTAAGACGGAATGGTCATGGATGCCCATCGGATTGAAACTAATGGGGTAGACGCCTCGATACAGCGTGACCCGACGACAGGTCTTCTCATGGGGGGTCAGCGCGTAGATCGGCATGCCAGAACTAATTCGCGACATCCACAATGGGGTTGAGCCGGTTTCGGTGAGTGAGCCGATCGCACGCACTTCCAAATGGTTTGCCGCATACATCGCCGACAAGGCCAGGGTTTCGTCAATCTTTTGGAACCGCTCATGGAGTCGATGCTTCGACTTCTCACGCGGATATTTCTCCGCCTCAAGACAGATCTGCGCCATGGCCTTGACCGCGAGATCGGGGTAATCCCCGGAGGCCGTTTCGGCCGACAACATCACCGCATCAGTCCCATCGAAGACAGCATTCGCGACATCAGAGACTTCCGCTCGAGTTGGAACCGGATTGTTGATCATCGATTCCATCATCTGCGTCGCCGTGATGGCGACCTTGTTATAGGTTCTGGCCAATCGAATCAGATGCTTCTGCACATGGGGAAGACGAGCATCGCCAATTTCGACGCCGAGATCGCCGCGAGCGACCATGATGACATCCGATGCTTCTACGATGCCCTCAATGGTGCCTTCGAGAATAGCCTCGGCCCGCTCCACCTTGGCCACCAGCCCCATATCGCTCCCCAAATCCTTGAGCATTTGCCGGGCCTCATCCATATCCTCGCGTGAGCGAGGGAAAGAGATCGCGAGATAATCGGCGCCGATATCCACCGCCGTCTTGAGATCCTTCTTGTCCTTTTCGGTCAGGGCCGGAGCCGACAATCCGCCACCTTGCTTATTGATCCCCTTGTGGTTCGACAGAACACCCCCAACGGTCACGGTGCACTTAACGCGGGTCCCGACCACAGCGTCAACCCGCATGACGATCAGACCGTCGTTCAACAGCAAGACATCGCCCTGCTTGACATCGCGGGGCAAAGCTTCGTAGCTGCAACCCACCTGGGTTTGATCACCGTCATCCGGTGGAAACGAGGTGTCAAGATCAAACGGCTGCCCCACTTCGAGCATGACCTTGCCATTGCCCTTGAAACGAGCAGTACGGATCTTGGGACCCTGAAGATCCGCGAGGATGCCGACATGCCGATTCATCGACTTGGAAATGGCGCGGACGCGTTCGGCCCTCGCCCGATGCTCATCGGCTGTGCCATGGGAGAAGTTGAGACGGACGACATCAACCCCGGCTCGGATCAGTTTCTCGAGAACCTCGGGAGACTCTGAAGCCGGCCCCAAAGTGGCGATGATCTTCGTTCGACGAAAGACGTTTGACATGGGTAATCATCTATCAGGTGCGCGTAGGGCCACATGAATGTGGCCCTACTGTTGAAAGGGACGAGGCAGATCGAAAACCGATTACTTGGCGTGCATCAGTGCAACGGTGGTATCGAGCATACGGTTTGAGAAGCCCCACTCGTTGTCATACCAAGAGAGGACCTTCACCAGATTACCGATGACCTGCGTCTGGGTCGCATCAAAATTGGAAGACGTCGTGGTGTGATTGAAGTCGCTCGAAACCAGTGGCTCGATGTTGTAGCCGAGGATGCCCTTGAGTGCGCCTGTGGAGGCTTCCTTCAAAATAGCATTCACTTCATCCTTGGTGGTCTCGCGAGAGGCTACAAAGGTCAGATCTACGACTGAAACGTTGGCCGTCGGGACTCGGATAGCGAAACCTGAAAGCTTGCCATTGAGCTCGGGGAGGACCAGACCAACCGCCTGCGCTGCACCGGTCTTGGTCGGAATCATGTTGAGGGCTGCAGCACGAGCACGATACATGTCGCCATGGTAGACGTCGGTCAGAACCTGATCGTTGGTGTAGGAATGGATCGTGGTCATAAGGCCTGAGACCACACCCAGCTTGTTGTGCAAAGGCTGCACCAAAGGCGCGAGACAGTTGGTGGTGCACGAAGCGTTGGAGATCACCGTGTCGCTGGCTTTGAGAACACCATGATTCACCCCAAAGACGATGGTCGCATCGGCTTCATTCTTATCCGCCGGCGCAGAAATAATGACCTTCTTGGCGCCCGCATGGATGTGCGCCAGGCATTTTTCCTTATTTCGGAAAATACCGGTGCACTCAAGAACCACATCAACACCCAAAGCAGCCCAAGGCAACTTTGCAGGATCACGTTCTGAAAAAGCCTTAATGGACTGGCCATTGACAATAATGGCGCCCTCGCCCACCTCAACCGTGCCGCTGAACGGACCGTGCACCGTGTCGCGCTTGGTCAGGTGGGCGTTAATCTGGGCATCCCCAAGATCGTTGATCGCCACAATCTCTACGTCGGTGCGGCCGGACTCA
>QYQA01000010.1 GCA_007280285.1 Methylococcus sp.
TCGCAACGGATCTTACCGTCGCCCCGTCCCGCATCATCAGCATGACCGCAGCCCGTTCTTCAGGCTTCAAATGGTTGTATGATTTTTCCATCCCAACATCCTACTCTCATAGGTGTTGCAGTTGATTATTGAGCCCGCCGTTCGATTCGGCAAGGTGCAGGGTGTTCGTATGGTAGCTGCCTGTAGTTCCTGATGCCAATGTGTTTGTCGTCTTTTAGG
Organism: Methylococcus sp.; assembly: GCA_007280285.1. GTDB lineage: Bacteria > Pseudomonadota > Gammaproteobacteria > Methylococcales > Methylococcaceae > UBA6136. The sequence goes on from QYQA01000010.1 coordinate 220, forward strand.
CAGATAAGAAAGAACTGGTTTCGAAAAACTTTGCTCGCCCTTCGTCCGGATTCGTATCCATGTCGAGCGTAGGAGTCCCAAATGGGAAAGGGGGGTCCCCGGGGTGGTGGGGTCTGCGAAGGCAGAAATCTTGGGAAATTTACGATTGACGTATCAGGGCTAGCTACCCTGCGGATTGTTTGCTCACAGTAGAGCAACCAAACTTTAGCGCTGAGTGGCGCCGTATTGGCGCCGCGCCCAATAACCTTCAGACATGAAAAAGGGCCCTTCGGCCCCAAGTCACTGATTTAATTGGTAGCGGGGACAGGATTTGAACCTATGACCTTCGGGTTATGAGCCCGACGAGCTACCAGACTGCTCCACCCCGCGATTATCCGAGCATTGTAGCAGCCCCACCTTTCTTATGCAACTCCAAGGAGCTACTTGTGCCAGTGTTCTAGTGTGGCCCTGATTTGGGGCGGTGGTCTTTATATGACGCGATTTACGAGCATCATGACAAGCGCCGCGAAGACCCCAGCGAGAACGTCATCGAGCATAATGCCTAATCCACCATGGATGGTTTTATCTAGTCGCCTAATGGGCCAAGGCTTTAGAATATCGAATAGCCTGAACAAGACAAATCCTAGAACCACGGATGTCCAATTGAGTGGCGCTGCCGTCATGGTGATGAGGTAACCGACAATTTCGTCCCAGACGATGCCAGAATGATCGCCGCAGCCGACCCTTTGCTCTGAGCGCTCACAGATTCTGATGCCCGCAAGAAACAACAGAAAAACCACGCCCATATACCATTCGATCGAGAGATCCCGAAGGACATAATAGAGAGGGACCGCGACCAATGTCCCAAGGGTCCCAGGAGCCCATGGCGATAAACCGGCACCCAATCCAAACCCAAGAAAACACCAGAGATCCCCATAGACGACCTTCAGCGAGGGGGGGGCGCGCTTTGTCTTTTGATATTTAGGTGCCGCTTTTGAAGTGCTCATAGCCTTTTCCTTTGAGTTGGAGGGCCTTCCCCCCCTGCTGGACATCAAGTCCTGGGCTTTTGACAATGACGCCAATGACCCCTCCCTGGAGTCGGTGTTGCCTAAGGAGAGAGTCCACCTGGCTCCGCTTGTCGCTGGGCACTGTAAAGCAGAGCTCGTAATCATCGCCGGACATTAAGGGGAATCCAATATCGCCGGTTAGAGTGCAATAGCTTCTGACTGAGGCTAACTGAGGGATCGCTTCGATGTCGATGCTGGCGCCTACCTTGCTGGCACTCAGAATATGACCCAAATCGGCAAGCAGGCCATCGGAGATGTCAATGCAAGCATGGGCGATCCCTCGAAGGTCTTGGCCAAGGGCTGTGCGCGGTGTTGGGCATTCAAGCGCATCAATGGCGGCTTTATCACTCAGGGTGGTAAGGCTCTGACGTATTTTGAGACCAAGCCCGGCTCCACCGATCTGGCCGCTCACATAGATAAGGTCCCCGACCTTCGCATGGGATCTTCGGAGGGCCTGTCCTGTTGGGACCTTACCCAGGGCCTGCACGGTCATGGCGCGGGGCCCCTGTGTCGTATCGCCACCGATCAGTTCGATATGGTGGCTTTTAGCGAGGCTCAAAAAACCTTCAAGGAAGGCCTCTATCCATAATGGATCAAGCTCTGGGAGGGTAAGCGCCAGGGTGCACCAGAGGGGCTCCGCTCCCATCGCGGCAAGATCGCTGAGATTCACCGCGAGAAGTTTGTGACCTAAGTGGCCAGGGTCGGTACCCTTGAGAAAGTGAATATCTTCCACCATGGTGTCGACTGTAATCGCTAGTTCATGACCTTGAGGTATTTGAACAAGAGCGCAATCATCACCGATTCCGAGGCGGGTTTCCTGTCGAGGACTTACGCGTGCCGCAATGCGGCGAATTAGATCAAATTCGCCTTGCCCCATGACGCTTCAGGGCTTAGCCTCACGGGGTGTCTGCAATTCGACGGTGCGGAATTTCCGGGCCATTCGATCGAGAACCCCATTCACGAATTTATGGCTCTGCGTAGCCCCGAACTCTTTCGCAAGATTGATACCTTCATTGACGACCACGCGGTAAGGAATTTCGGGATGCTCCATCAGCTCATAGGTGCTGATTCTCAGAATCGCGCGCTCGACCGGATCGATATGATCAATGGAGCGGTTGGTATATTCCTGCAGGGCTGCATCGATCACATCGATCCGCGTTGGGACGTTGTGGAGAAGATCCTGAAAGTAGGATAACTCTCCTTTACTGATGCCATGCTCTTCAACAAACTGGCGCTCGATTTCGTTGAGCTCATAGCCGGTGAGCTGCCATTGATAGATGGCTTGAACGGCGCTCCGTCGGGCCTGGCTTTTGGGAGTGATCATCCTGCGTCGAGTTCCCGCAACAGGTTGACCATTTCGACAACTGAAATAGCGGCTTCGGCGCCCTTGTTGCCAGCCTTGGTTCCGGCGCGTTCAATGGCCTGCTCGATGGTATCGACGGTCAAAACACCAAAGCCAATAGGAATTTCATGCTTCAAGCACAGCGTGCTGATGCCTTTGGTGCATTCACCGGCGACGTAATCAAAATGCGGGGTTGAGCCTCGAATAACGGCACCGAGAGCGATGATCCCGTGGTAGCGACCGGTTGCTGCTGCCTTTTGAATAGCCAATGGAAGTTCGTAGGCACCTGGCACTTTGATCAGGTGAATGTCGTCATGGCGAGCACCATGACGAAGAAGTGCATCGATGGCTCCGCTGGTTAAGGCGTCGACAATGAAGCTGTTAAAGCGTGAGGAGACCAGACAAAAGCGGGCGCCTTGGACATTGAGCTGGCCTTCGAATGTTTTGATGGGGTGCATGAGTGATTGTTCTCTCGTATTTAGATCGTGTCTTGCGTCGGGGTGATGGCGACCCTGATCGCCTTTTGAATTTTGGCGACATGAGGGATAGCCCAGGGATGGCTCTCGAGCCAATCTTCGCCAAGGATCTCACTCAGGGTTTCTGGTGGCTCTGATCCCCAAGGTTTGTCATCGGTCAGGCGGGTTAAAAAAAGATGGGTCTTTCTCAAGGCCTTCTCTGTAGCAGCGGCCTCTGGGCCCCCGAGCTCCTCCTTCCATTCGCGCTCAATGGCCGCAATGAGCTTGCTGATCTCTCGCCGAAGGCGCTGTCGGTCACCGCTCACCGTCGAGGGTCACGAATTCTACGACCTCGAGCCCGTATCCAGAAAGGCCCAGGTACTTTTTGGGTGAGCTGCCGAGGACCCTGAGCTTATGAATGCCTAAATCGGCCAGAATCTGGGCCCCGGTTCCGGTTGTTCGCCAATCGTCGTGGTTTGAAGACAGTGGGGATAATTCTACGCCGTGATCGGCCATTTGGTATTGGTGAATACGTTCGATCAGGAATTTGTCATCTTCTTCGCGGCGAATCACGACCAAAGCGCCTTTCCCTTCTTCGGCAATTCGGTGCATCGCTTGACGCAGGGGAACACCAACCCCTTCACGTTTGCCGCTGAGCAAGTCTCCCAGAAGGTTCCGGCCATGGACGCGGACGAGGACGGGATCAGTCCCTGAAACCTGACCCATGACCAGGGCCAGATGAACCTTTTGGTCGACCTGATCCTGATAAGCCAGCATCCTGAATTTTCCATAGTCGGTCGGAAAATCACATTCACAAATACGTTCGACGGTTTTCTCGTTTTTAATCCGGTATTCAATGAGGTCGGTAATGGTTCCGATTTTAAGGCCATGCTCCACAGCAAAGGCCTCAAGGTCGGGGCGCCTTGCCATGCTGCCGTCCTCATTGAGTATTTCAACGATCACAGCGGCCGGTTCAAGGCCCGCAAGTCGGGCGAGATCGCAGCCAGCCTCGGTGTGTCCTGCGCGATTGAGGACCCCACCAGGTTGCGCCATCAAGGGAAACACGTGGCCTGGCTGCACCAGATCGTCGGGTGTTGCATCTCGGGCCACGGCGCGCTGAATGGTCATGGCCCGATCGGACGCCGAAATCCCGGTCGTTACCCCGCTAGCGGCTTCAATCGATACCGTAAAATTGGTCGAGTGGGGGGTTCGGTTCTCATTTACCATCAGGGGAAGACGCAGTTGTTGGCAGCGTTCTCGGGTGAGGGTGAGGCAAATAAGGCCACGCCCGTAACGGGCCATGAAGTTCACGTCTTCGGGACGGATGTGCTCAGCGGCCATGACCAGGTCGCCTTCATTCTCCCGATCTTCGTCATCGAGAAGGACGACCATTCTGCCTTGCAGAATATCTTCGATCAGTTCAGCCGTGCTGTTCATGTCGGGGCAAACCCGGAGTCGTTAAGGAGCTGCATGGTAACACCAGAACCTGTTTCTGAGGCTCTATTCCCCAGTAAAAGTCGTTCAAGGTAACGCGCGATGAGATCAACTTCGAGGTTGACCTTGTCGCCTTTATGCGTGCTGCCGAGGGTCGTGGCCATGAGGGTATGCGGCACGATGTTGACGTCAAAGGATGAGCCATCGACGGTATTGACTGTCAAGCTGATGCCGTTGATCGTCATCGAGCCTTTTTCTGCAATGTAACGGGCCAGTGAGGGTGGGGCTTCGATGGTGAATCGCCACGATCGGCCATCGTCGCGTCGTTCGGTCACGGTGCCAAGACCGTCGACGTGGCCGCTGACCAGGTGGCCTCCGAGTCGGGTGGTTGGAAGGAGGGCCAGTTCGAGATTAACGGGGTCACCGATTGCGGCTTGACCTAGTGTCGTCCGCGAGAGGGTTTCCCTCGATACATCGGCAGAAAACCGTGGGCCATCAAGCGCCACGGCGGTTAGGCAGACACCGTTGACGGCGATGCTGTCACCTAGCGTGGTATCCGCCATAGGCAAGGTGCCGGTATCGATGGTGATGCGGCAGTCGCCTCCCCGAACGTCGATCTGTCGGAGTGTGCCGATGGCTTGAATAATGCCAGTGAACATAATGATCTCAAGAGATAGAAGGCTTAATGAAACTAAGGGGGTGGAGTGGAAGAGTGAGCGGCTTTAAGGGTCAGACGAAGGTCTGATCCAATCTGTCGGTAATCGGTCAATGAGAGGATGAAACGATCCTCCATACGCTCAAGATGGGGAAGATGAAAGAGGCCGCGCCCTTGATCTCCAAGAATGATCGGTGCCATATAGATTCGCCATTCATCGACCCAGCCCTCCCGGAGGAGGTTGCCGTTGAGGGTGGCGCCCGCTTCAAACAGGACCTCATTGAATTCCTGAAGCTCAAGCCATTCCATCACGGCTTCCAGCCGGAGTCGTCCTGCTTGATCGGACGACAAACGAACGACTTCGAATCCCTCTGGGCGGTGATTCTTATAGGCAGTGAGCGCGGTCAGCAGAACCTTTCGACCCGGCGTTTGACTCATTGTAAGGTGTTGAGGACAGCGGCCCCTCGAGTCGAGAATGATGCGAACGGGCTGCTCAATAAACGCCTGGTGATCAGGCAGTCTTGCCGTCAATTCGGGATCATCCGCGAGGACAGTGCCACTGCCGGTGATAATCGCCGAGGATCGAGCCCTGAGTCGATGCACATCAAGGCGGGCGGCTTCGCCAGTGATCCACCGGCTTTCCCCTGAAGCCATGGCGGTGCGCCCATCAAGGCTCATGGCTAATTTGCTCCGAATCAACGGGCGCTGTTGCCGCATCCGTTGACAAAACCCTGGATTAAGCGCTTCCGCTGAGGCTTTTAGAAGGCCACAGGAGGTCTCGATGCCGGCTGCGCGCAACTCAAGAAGGCCTGAGCCTGCCACTTTCGGGTTGGGGTCCTCCATGGCTGCAACCACCCGGCGGATCCCCGACTCGATCAATGCTCGGCTGCAGGGCGGCGTTTTTCCATGATGGCTACATGGCTCAAGGCTTACATAGGCTGTGCCCCCTTGGCTTCTGGGGCCCGCGGCTTTGAGGGCCATGACTTCAGCGTGAGCCTCGCCGGCGCGTTGATGCCAGCCTTCGCCCACGATGGCGCCCCCCTGCACGATGACACAGCCAACACGAGGGTTGGGGTCGGTACTGTAGAGGCCGCGCTGAGCCAGTTCGATGGCCCTAGCCATGAACCGGGCCTCTGAGTTATTCAAGGGTTGGATCACACTCATCCGTCAGAATAAATGTCAGGATCTTAGGGTGAATCAGGCTATTCAATCTTTGGCTGATAGGTCATGATCAGTTGCTGGCTCTGCCTTGGGCTGAAGCTCAAGGTCTTCAATGACTTCCCGAAACTCATTGACGTCTTGAAAGCTTCGGTAGACCGAGGCGAAGCGAATGTAGGCCACCTGATCGAGTCTTGCGAGTTCTCGCATGACGTTTTCGCCGATCAGCTGGGTCGGAATTTCGCGCTCCCCGGTGGATAAGAGCTTTTTTTTGATGCGATTGATCGCCGCTTCGATCTGATCACTGCCGACCGGTCTCTTTTCAAGTGCTCGAAGGATTCCCGCGCGAAGCTTTTCTTCCCGGAAGGGCTCCCGATTCCCGTTCGTCTTGATGACGCGGGGCATCGTGAGTTCCGCGGTCTCGAAGGTGGTAAACCGTTCCCGGCATTCGGTGCACTCTCGGCGCCTTCGAACCTGATCCCCTTCTTGAGACAGCCTTGAATCGATGACTCGGGTGTCGATGGCGCCGCAAAAGGGACATCTCATAAGGGTGGGATGCCTCGCTCAGTGGTCGGGATAAACCGGATATTTCCGGCAGATTTCGGTGACTTCATCGCGGACTCGTTCGCTCACCTTCTCGTTGTCAAGATCTTCAATGATGTCGCAGATCCAGTCAGCCAGTGTCAGACAGTCCCCGGCATTAAATCCGCGAGTGGTCACCGCTGGGGTGCCAATTCGAATGCCGCTGGTCACGAAAGGTGATTGCGGGTCGTTGGGTACCGCATTCTTGTTGACTGTAATGTGGGCTTTACCGAGGGCCGCATCGGTGGCTTTCCCGGTAATGCCGAGGGCGATGAGGTCCACCAGCATCAAGTGATTATCGGTTCCGCCCGAGACGATGCTGAGGCCTCGTTTGACAAAGTGATCCGCCATGGTCCGGGCGTTATTCAGTACCTGATGTTGATAGGCGGTAAATTCCGGTTGCATGGCTTCTTTGAACGCAACCGCCTTAGCGGCGATGACATGCATCAAAGGGCCGCCTTGAATACCGGGAAATACCAGCGAATTGATTTTCTTCTCGATCTCCTCGTTTTCCTTCGCGAGAATCAAGCCTCCACGGGGTCCGCGGAGCGTCTTGTGGGTTGTCGTTGTGGTGACGTCGGCGATGGCTACGGGGCTTGGATAAACCCCGGCGGCGACAAGGCCTGCCACATGCGCCATATCCACGACGAGATAGGCATCAACCGCATCGGCAATGTCCCTGAATCGTTGCCAATTGACGACACGGCTATAAGCCGAAAAGCCGGCAACGATCATTTTGGGGCGATGCTCCTCGGCCAGTCGCTGCACTTCCTCATAGTCGATCAAGCCTGTTGCCGTATCGATGCCATATTGGAAGGCGTTATAGAGCTTACCCGAGAAATTGACTTTAGCGCCATGGGTTAAATGACCGCCATGCGCCAGACTCATCCCAAGAAGGGTGTCGCCGGGATTGAGGAGTGCCATGAAGACAGCGGCATTGGCTTGGGAGCCTGAGTGGGGTTGGACGTTGGCGAATCCCGCGCCAAACAGTGATTTGGCTCGCTCAATAGCCAGTGATTCAACCACATCAACGTGCTCACAGCCACCGTAGTAACGCTTTCCAGGATAGCCTTCAGCGTACTTGTTGGTGAGGACGCTTCCCTGTGCTTCGAGGACCCTTGGGCTCGCGTAGTTTTCGGAGGCAATCAATTCGATGTGATCTTCCTGGCGGATGCCCTCAGCCCGAATCGCGGAAAAGAGTTCGTCGTCGAAGCCGGCGATTTCCATACCTTTACTAAACATAAGACATACCTTTGTAACGGTGGGTAGGGGTCATAGGGTTGATGGAAAACTTATATCAGAATCGGTTCGTTTTGACACGTAAAGGCCCTGGAGGCTCCCTAGCTGCGTCCAACAAGACTCAGGATAGTGTCCTTGAGCATCTCCAGTTGGGCGGCATCTTTGAGTGGCAGGTGATCATGACCGGTCAGGTAGAAAATGTCTTCGGCGCGGCTGCCGATGGTTGAAATTCGGGCATTGTCGAGGCGGACTCCGGAAAGGGAGAAGGCTCGGCCGACTTTTGAAAGCAGTCCAGGGCGGTCGGTTGCGATCAGCTCCATGACGGTTGAGCGTTGCTGGGGATCCTCGTGGAAATAGATCTGCGTGGGGACCGTGAAATGTTTGACTTGTCGTGATTCGCGTCGCTGAACCTTGAAGGGCATGGGAAGATGTCCTGCGAGGGACTCCCTCAGCTTGCCGGAAATCTGGAGCTGGCGGATGGGATCTTGAATGGCTTCGCCCGATTGATCGAGGACATGATAGGTGTGAACAACATGGTCATCGGCGCTCGAAATGATGCGGGCATCCAGAATCGTGAGGTTGAGTTGGTCGAGGACGGCGGTGGTGTGAGCGAAGATAAAGTCTTGTTGCCGTGAGTAGACGAATAATTCTGCGCTTCCCCGCTGGCTGACGGGTCTCAGCATGATCAGGGGAAGATCAAGGGCGCTCGGTGAGCTTAGGGCGATGGTGTGCCAGGCGATTTCCTCAGGGTGGTGGCGGAGGAAGTATTCATCGTTGAAAACCCGGGTCCAGATGGTCTCGGTTGAGGCGGCTGGGAGCTTCAACTGGCCCAGTAAGGCGCCACTTTCTTCCTTGATACTGCAAATCCTTTCGGCCATATCGAGGGGGCGGGCGAGACCTCTTCTAAAGGTCCAGCGCGTTTGTTGGTAAAGCTCCCTCAAGAGAGCATCCTTCCAGGTATTCCATAGGCTGGGATTAGTGGCCCTGATATCAGCCACCGTCAATAGGTAAAGGTGATCGAGGGCGCGCTGGTTGCCGACCATGGTCGCAAAGGCATGAATGACCTCAGGATCGCTGATGTCCTTGCGCTGGGCTGTGAGGGACATCAGCAGATGGTTTTCGACCATCCAGATCACCAGCCTCCGATCTTCCCCCTGGACGCCATGCCGATCGAGGAAGTCGCCAGCGATGTCGGCGCCGATCTTGGAGTGATCGCCGCCGCTGCCTTTGCCGATGTCATGCATGAGAGCTGCGACATAGAGCAGCTCCGGCTTCTCGATGCGTTCGAAGACCTCGCTGGCGAAGGGGAGCTCGCTGCGCGATTCCACGGTCGTGAAGCGACGCAGGTTCCTGATAACGAACAGCGTGTGTTCGTCCACGGTGTAGACATGAAAGAGGTCGTACTGCATGCGGCCGACGACCCGGGCGAACGCCGGAATATAAGCGGCGAGGACGCCATAGCGGTTCATTTTTCGAAGCTGCCGGGTGACGCCACGGGGCTGTCGAAGGAGGGCCATGAAGGTCTCGCAGGCCCTGGGGTTGTTCCTGAAGTTTTCGTCAATGAGCGAGAGATTTTGGCGAATCAGTCGAATGGTGGAGGCTCGGATGCCTTTGAGTTGGGGTTGGGTCTGCAGCAGCAGAAAGATGTCGAGGAGGGCTAATGGGTCTTCTGGGAAGATCTTGGGGTGTAGCGCTTCTATATAGCCATGAACCGATTGGAAGGCGCTGTTGATCGGTTCAATTCTGGTGGGTTGGTCATGGTCGAGCGCGATTTCCTGAAACAGCAGCAACAGCAGTTCGTTAAGCCGCTCAAGTCCCATCACTGTCCGATAGTAGCGCTGCATGAAGTGTTCAACCGCTTGGTTGACGTTGTGGTCTTCGTCCCCGAATTGTCGAGCCAAATCCTTCTGATGTTCAAAGAGGAGGCGATCCTCGGCGCGTCCGGTGAGGGCGTGGAGGCCGAAGCGGACTTCCCACAGAAAATCGCGCGCGGCCATCAGTTCTTCGTGTTCTTCAGGGGTTAGCCAGCCCTTTTGGATGAGGTCAACGGAGGGGCTGTTGTAGTGCCGCTTGATGATCCAGTTGATGGTCTGGATGTCGCGGAGGCCGCCAGGACTCTCCTTGACGTTAGGTTCGAGGTTGAAGGCCGTGTCGTGGTATTTGGCGTAGCGCGCGGCTTGCTCTTGGCTCTTCGCCTCAAAAAAGGCGGCGGAGCTCCAAAGTCTTTCTGGGGTGAGAATGGTCCAGAGCTGTTGGAGCAGAACCTCAGAGCCAAGAACACAGCGGGCATCGAGGAGATTGGTCATCACCGTTTGATCCGCCTCGGCCTGCTCAAAGCATTCATCGAGCGTGCGAACGCTCTGGGCGGGTTTGAGGCCGATATCCCAGAGAAACTTAAGGAAGTCGGTCAGCTGGGTCTCCTCGACGGGGCTTTGAGTGTTGGTAGGGCCCCTTAGGATTAGGATGTCAATATCGGAGTGGGGATGCAATTCCCGGCGGCCATAGCCGCCCACCGCAACTAGAGCAAGCGTGCTCTGATCGGCGATGAAGTGATGCCACGCGATGGAGAGAATCTCGTCAGTAAAGTGGGAGCGTCGATGGATCAGTTCAGAAGCCTTCGAGCCGGCCTTGAAACTCTCCAGAAGACCTGTGTCGTGGGTCTTAATACAGTCGCTAAAGACTTGATGAAGGTCTGTCGGGGTAAAGCGCCCCAGAGCAAGCCAGGCCCTGAGATTTTCAGCGCGCAAAATCGTCGACTTCCTGTTGTCTGAGGGTCAGGATTTCAAAGCCATCGTGGGTGACCAAGATGGTATGTTCCCATTGGGCCGACAGGCTATGATCCTTGGTGACGGCGGTCCATCCATCGGAAAGGATTTTGACGTCTCGCTTACCGAGATTCAGCATCGGTTCAATGGTGAAGATCATGCCTTCCTTCAGGGTGATGCCGGTCCCAGGCTTCCCATAGTGGAGGACTTGAGGATCCTCATGAAACTTCTTGCCGATGCCGTGGCCGCAAAATTCGCGAACGATCGAGAGGCCATGTTGTTCGGCGTGCTGTTGAATGGCATGCCCAATATCGCCGAGTGTGGCTTCAGGCTTAACCGCACGGATTCCAAGGTAAAGGGCTTCTTGGCAGACATTGCTCAGCCGGCTCGCTCGGATTGGAACGTCCCCAACCAAAAACATCTGGCTGGTATCGCCGTGGTAGCCATCCTTGATGACCGTAATATCAATGTTGATAATGTCGCCACTTTTTAGTTTCTTGGGGCCAGGAATGCCATGGCATACGGTGTGGTTGATGGACGTGCAAATGGATTTTGGGAAGCCCTTGTAATTCAGTGGGGCCGGAATGACCTGTTGCACATTCACCATGTAATCGTGACAGATCTGATTAATTTCTTCGGTCGTGATGCCGGGAATGACATAGGGCGCGATCATTTCGAGCACTTCGGCTGCGAGTCGACCGGCCACGCGCATGATGGCGATTTCTTCTGCTGACTTGATGTGGATGGTCATAGGGTAAAGCGGTTTGTGCTTTAGGGGCTCTGCGCTCAGGGCGCGCGCCGGTATGGATTGTTGAGGTGAGCGAAACATGGTATAAAGGCCTGCTACTTTTAGCAACTACACACACATGTCGTCACGCTCGGCAGGGTGCCCTCCTGGTTCTAGGACTTAGGGGGTCGTCGTTCGGGACATGTGGAGGCTTAACCCTGTTTTTAGTTTTAGGAGAATGGAATGTCGAACGTTACGATGCGTCAGATGTTGGAGGCCGGTGTGCATTTCGGTCACCAGACGCGTTACTGGAACCCCAAGATGGCACCCTACATTTACGGTGCCCGCAGCAATATTCACATTATTAATCTTGAAAAGTCGCTGCCACTTTTCAAAGATGCGATGGATTATCTCGAACAGGTCGTTGCCCGTCGTGGCAAGATTCTGTTTGTGGGCACTAAGCGCACCACCCGTGCGGTCGTGCAGGAAGAAGCGATTCGCTCCGGTATGCCCTATGTCAACCATCGTTGGTTGGGCGGCATGCTGACTAATTTCAAGACCATCAAGCAATCTGTTGCTCGGATGAAGGAGCTGGAAGCGATGAGAGACGATGGTCGTCTTCAGCGGTTCAGCAAGAAGGAAAGTCTTGGTATGCTGCGCGAGCTTGAGAAACTGGAGAATAGTATGGGCGGGATCCGGGACATGGATCGTCTTCCTGAAGTTCTCTTTGTGCTCGATGTCGGCTACGAACACAATGCAATCAGTGAGGCCCACAAGCTGGGTATCCCGGTCGTAGGCGTGGTCGACACCAATAACAGCCCGGCGGGTATTGATTACATTATCCCCGGCAATGATGACTCCATTCGCGCGGTTCAGCTCTACGTTCAGAGCGCTGCGACGGCTATTTTGCAAGGCAAGGCCAACAGCCTCGCAGCCGCTGGAGCCGAAGACGAGTTTGTTGAAATGGATGCCCCCGTCGAGGCGTCTGCTGAGCCGGCGGTCGCTGAAGTCGGGGAGTAAGACTTTAAGGAGCCTATAGGGCTGGCCTTTCAGCGATGGCTCAAAACGATGAATAAAAACGCCTCCACCCGGGGGCGTTTTACTAGGCAAGGCTGAGCGAACAACCCAATTACTGATCAAGAAAGAGGATGCTTCATGTCGAATATTACGGCCGGGATGGTGAAGGAACTTCGTGAACGCACGGGTTCTGGAATGATGGAATGCAAAAAAGCACTCACCGAGACGCAGGGGGACCTCGAAGCCGCTGTTGAACTCATGCGGAAGGCGGGTCTTGCTAAGGCGGATAAGAAGTCTGGACGGACCGCAGCTGAAGGCTGCGTCTGTTGCAAGTCTAGCCCTGATGGTACTAAGGCTTCGATTGTTGAAATCAACAGTGAAACCGACTTTGTCGCTAAGGGTGATGATTTTGTCGCTTTCTCGAATCTGGTCGCAGAGACCGGTCTCGCTTCGGGAGCTAAGACCCTCGAAGAGCTGTTGGAAGCCAAGATTGCTGGCACCGGCGAGACCGTCGAGGAAGCCCGTCGCGCCATGGTCGCCAAGATTGGTGAAAATATTGCGGTACGTCGTTACGAGCGTTTTGAAACAGCCGTTGGTTTGGTAGCAAACTATCTTCACGGCAGTCGCATCGGCGTGCTCGTTGAGCTTGAGGGCGGTGATGCGGAGCTTGGCAAGGATGTCGCGATGCATGTTGCTGCGAGTAAGCCGAGCTGCATTGATGAAACCGGTGTGGATTCCGACCTGGTCGAAAAGGAAAAAGCCATCTTCAGTGCGCAGGCCGCGGAAAGTGGCAAGCCGGCCAATGTGATCGAAAAGATGGTTGAAGGCCGAGTGAAGAAATTCCTCGGGGAAATCACCCTCGTAGGTCAAGCCTTTGTTAAGGATCCGGATCAGACGGTTGCTCAGCTCTTGTCCTCAAAGGGGGCAAAGGTGGCGCGCTTCGTTCGCCTTGAAGTGGGCGAGGGGATCGAAAAGGTCGAAAGCAACTTTGCCGAAGAGGTCATGGCGCAGGTTCGCGCTTCCTGATCCCGGAAATTCCTGGTGTCCGGGCGCGCGTCCATTGATGGGCCTCCGGCATGGTTTCAGTAAACCCCTGGCAGAGCAGATCCTATGAGTACACCCAAATACCCCCGCATTCTGTTGAAGCTGAGTGGCGAAGCCCTGATGGGCGACAACGGTGGTGGCATCGATGCCAGTACGATCGGTCGTTTGGCCAAGGAAATTGCCGAACTGTGTGATGCCGGTGTTGAGGTGGGGCTGGTGATCGGTGGTGGCAATATCATCCGAGGGGCGCAGACCGCGGGTCAAGGCCTCGAACGGGTGACCGGTGACTACATGGGCATGTTGGCCACCGTGATTAACGCTCTAGCGATGCAGGACGCGCTGGAGCATCATGGCCGACCGGTTCGGGTGATGTCGGCCCTTAAGATTAATCAAGTCTGTGAGGACTACATTCGGCGGCGGGCGATTCGGCACCTTGAGAAAGGACGGGTGGTGATCTTTGCTGCAGGGACCGGTAACCCTTTCTTCACCACCGATACGGCAGCCAGTCTTCGCTCGATCGAGATCAATGCGAACCTTTTGATTAAGGCGACCAAGGTCGATGGGGTTTATACCGATGATCCCATGAAAAATCCCGATGCCACCCTTTACAAGACACTGACCTATGATGAGGCACTGGATCAGCGCCTCAACGTCATGGATGCGACGGCGTTGGTCTTATGCCGTGATCATGACATGCCGCTGCGTGTGATGAATGTCTTTGAGCCGGGCGCTGTCATGCGGACCGTGATGGGTGAGGATATTGGTTCTTTGATTGAAACGGAAATATCAGCATGATTGACGATCTCCAGAAACGAACCGCAGAGCGGATGGCCAAGAGCATCGAGGCCTTGAAGCTTGAACTCGCCAAAATCCGCACCGGGCGGGCGCATCCGAGCCTGCTTGATCACGTGACGGTCTCCTATTACGGCAATGACGTCCCTCTCAGCCAGACCGCCAATGTGACCGTGGAAGATGCCAGAACTCTCGCGGTCACGCCGTGGGAAAGGACCATGGTACAGGCCATCGAAAAGGCGATCATGAGTTCTGATCTCGGACTAAATCCCTCAACGGCAGGAACCGTCATTAGGGTTCCGATGCCGCCTCTGACCGAGGAGCGCCGCCGCGATCTGATCAAGGTGGTGCGGCATGAGGCGGAAAACTCAAGGGTCGCTATCCGGAGTATCCGCCGTGATGCCAATACGGATCTTAAGAATCTGGTGAAGGACAAGCAGTTGTCCGAGGATGAAGAGCGCAAAGGTCAGGAGCTGGTCCAGAAGTTGACCGACCAGTATGTGAAGGAGGTTGACGGCCTTCTTGAACAAAAAGAAAAGGATCTTCTCGCGATCTGACGTTTCGGCCTTGGCAGTCTTGCCAAGGCCGACATTTCAGCCTGGCGACTTACCCGGTACCCTCATGTCTTCATCCCCGGCCCCATTGAAACCCGCCGACCTGCCTCGCCATGTGGCCATCATTATGGATGGCAATGGACGGTGGGCGAAGCAGCGGTTTTTGCCACGTCCCGCAGGCCACCGTGCTGGCGTTGGCGCAGTCCAGAAAACGGTCGAACAATGCATTGCCCGTGGTATCGAGGTGTTAACCCTGTTTGCCTTCAGCAGTGAGAACTGGCGCCGACCGGCCCAGGAAGTTTCTCTGCTGATGGAGTTGTTCATGCTGACCCTGGAGCATGAGACGAAGAAACTGCACAACAACGGTGTCAGGCTTCGAGTGATCGGTGATCGCAAGGCCTTCGCGCCGGTTCTTCAGGAGAAGATTAAAGAGGCGGAGGCCTTGACCCGGAACAACACGGCCCTTCATCTGGTGATTGCAGCTAATTATGGGGGTCGTTGGGATCTGACCCAGGCCGCTCGCCGGTTGGCTGAAGAGGTCGAAGCTGGCCGCCTTCAAAGCCAGGACATCACGGCTTCGATGATCGAATCGCACCTGGCTCTGGCTGATCTCCCGGAACCGGATCTCTTTATTCGGACCGGTGGCGAACAACGGATCAGTAATTTTTTGTTATGGCAGCTGGCCTATACCGAGCTCCACTTTTCACCCTTGCTGTGGCCGGACTTCGACGAGGCTGCCTTTTCTGGTGCACTGACGAGCTTTGCTGGCCGTCAACGACGTTTTGGTTACACCGGGGATCAGATCGAGCGCAACCCCGCTTCCTGACCTCTTTTTATCCCATTTATCAACGCAGGCCTCCCATGCTCAAGAACCGAATTCTGACGGCGTCCTTGTTGGCGCCCTTGATCATCGCCGCCATCCTTTTTTTGCCACCGGATGGCTTTGCGCTGCTTTGGGGCGCGATCATTCTCCTCGGGGCTTTTGAGTGGGCAGGGCTTTCTGGCCTTAAGGGCAGCGCCAAAGTCGCCTTCATTGGCGGGGTTTTGGGTCTCATGGTGGCTGCCCGCACCTTTGCGCTGTCCTGGGCGGCTGGCGAACTGCCGATTTGGTTCTATGCCCCGGTGATCATCTGGTGGGCCGCTTGGGCGATGGCCTTTCGGCGGATCCCTGAAAAGCTGGTCGAACAGAAGTTTTCAAGTGCTTCAAGGGCCGTATCTGGGGTCTTTGTGCTGGTCTCTGGCTGGATTATGATGGTTTGGCTTCGGCTGAATTTCTCAGAATACCAAGTGCTCTATTTGGTTTTATTGATCTGGGTGGCTGATATTGCGGCCTATTTTGTCGGTAAACGGTGGGGCTTTACCAAGTTGGTCATGGCGATCAGTCCCAACAAAACCATTGAAGGGGTTTATGGTGCCCTAGTGGCTGCCGTCTTGTTCGCCGTTCCGATTGGTTTCTTGGTCGGGCTTGATAAGCTTGCCTTGGTTGATTTTGTTTTCCTTTCCCTGTTGACGGTGGCCTTTTCAGTCTGCGGTGACCTTTTTGAAAGCCTGATGAAGCGGGTTTGTGGCGTCAAGGATAGCGGCGGCCTGCTCCCGGGGCATGGCGGTGTTCTTGATCGCATCGATAGCCTTCTTTCTGGGGTGGCTATTTTCTATGTGGGCTCGCTGTTGATTCCGATCTTTTTGCAGCTGGGGCCGAGTCTTGAACCCGAATTAATTCTTCAATCCGATGAAGACATCACGATGGAGAGCGAGCCGGCGGAGCATCATCATGACGGACCCATGGCCGTCCCCGGTGAGGCAGATGAGATGGCCCCGCCGGCGGAGGATGAAGCAGATTCCATCGGTCAGGAAGCGAAATAATGAGTATCAAAGGACTTTGTGTTCTCGGCTCCACAGGGTCGATTGGGGTCAGTACGCTGGACGTGGTGTCCCGCCATCCCGATCGCTATCGGGTTGTTGCGTTAACGGCCAACAACAATATTGACCGCCTTTTTGAACAGTGTCAGCAATTTCTCCCGGCATTTGCCGTGGTCATCGACGCCGATCAAGCGATCAGCCTCCGCCAACGACTGCTCGATGGGGGTAATAAAACCACTGAGGTTCTAAGCGGGGTCAAGGCCCTTGAGGAAGTCAGTGTGTTGTCGGCCGTCGATTCGGTGATGGCCGCCATTGTTGGGGCTGCAGGATTGCTCCCGGCCCTCGCTGCGGCCCGCGCAGGCAAGACAGTTTTATTAGCCAACAAGGAAGCCCTGGTGATGTCGGGGCCCCTCTTTATGGCGGCCGTGGCTGAATCTGGCGCTGCTCTTCTTCCGATCGACAGTGAGCACAATGCCATATTTCAGTGCATGCCGGCGCATTACCGCGCGGGTCGGACCGCGATGGAGGTCCGCCGTATTTTGTTGACGGCCTCTGGGGGCCCCTTTCTGCGGAAGTCCATCGAGGCCTTGCATGATGTGACCCCGGAGCAAGCGGTAGCGCACCCCAATTGGGTGATGGGTCGGAAGATCTCGGTGGATTCGGCGACCATGATGAATAAAGGGCTCGAACTCATCGAGGCCTGCTTGTTATTCCAAATACCCCCTGAAAAAGTACAGGTCGTTATTCATCCTCAGAGTGTGATTCACTCCATGGTGGATTATGTTGATGGGACTGTTCTTGCGCAGATGGGTAACCCCGATATGCGGATTCCGATTGCCCATGCCATGGCCTGGCCCGAACGATTTGATTCTGGCGCTGAACCCCTGGATCTTTTTGGTATCCAACGCTTAGATTTTGAGGCGCCTGACTTTGAACGGTTTCCCTGCTTACAGAGGGCGTATGATGCGGTCACAGAAGGGGAGACGATGCCCGCCATCTTGAATGCAGCGAATGAGGTGGCAGTAGGCTCGTTCCTTGAGGGGGGAATTCGATTCACGGCCATCCCTGATGTGATCAAACACTGTATGGATTCTGTTGCCGTCATTAAGGCGCACGATATTCCTGAAGTTCTAGAAGCGGACAGCAAGTCGCGGGAAGCCGCGGCAGCCTATATTGCTCGATTACAGTCTTAACCGATGGAGAGAGTGAAGCCCTGATGCCTGAGTTGCTGCATACGCTGTTCTTTTTTCTTATCGCGTTGATTGTCCTGATCGCGGTGCATGAGTTTGGCCATTATTGGGTGGCGAGGCGTCTTGGGGTTCGGGTGTTGCGGTTTTCCCTTGGCTTTGGCACGGTGATCTGGCGCCATCAGAAAACCCCCATGGATACCGAGTTCACCCTCTCTGCGTTGCCTCTTGGGGGCTATGTCCGGATGGTGGATGAGCGGGAGGCCCCGGTGGCCGATGCAGATTTACCTTACGCCTTTAATCGGAAGCCTCTTAGGGTCCGTGCGGCGGTCGTCGTGGCAGGCCCTCTGTTTAACTTCCTGCTAGCGATCCTCATCTACTGGGTCACCCTGATGTGGGGAGAAACCGGGACCCGACCAGTGGTTGGCGAGGTCGTTCAGGGGACCATTGCTGCCCTTTCAGGCTTTGAAGAGGACGATGAAATCCTAGAGGTTGATGACACACCCACCCCGACCTGGGTGTTGGCCGTTGGCGGGATCATGGAACGACTGCTCGATGAAGAGCCGATTCCGGTTAAGGTGAGGGCGGCAACGGGTGACGTAAGGAATCTCTCGGTGGTGAAGCCTCAGGATGTCACAGACAAGCCGGAGGCGGTCTATCAGCGCCTGGGACTTAAGCCAAAGGAGCCTTCTCTTGATCCCGTGATTGAGCGCGTCGTGCCTGGGAGTGCTGCTGAGCGTGCCGGACTCCTTGCCGGTGACCGGATTCTCAAAGCGGATGATCAGTTCGTCAAAACCTGGAAGGCTTGGGTGGACTATGTCCGAGCACGACCCAATCAGGTGATTGATGTGGTGATCGAGCGGGATGACGTCGCGGTTGACCTTCAATTGACGCCCGCCGCGGTGGACTCTGCCGAGGGGACGATCGGACAGATCGGTGCCGCGGTGAAGGTTCCAGAAGAGCTTAAAAAGTCGCTGCAGGTGGATTATCGATTGGACCCCTGGTCGGCGCTGCTTGGCGCGATCAAGCGCACCGGGGCTTATTCTTTGGCGACGGTCAAGATGGCCGGGCGCATGCTGATTGGCAAGGCGGCGGTTGAAAATCTCAGTGGTCCTATCAGTATCGCCCAGTATGCGGGGCAATCTGCTAGTCTTGGGATGATCCAATTCTTGAAATTTTTGGCCCTCGTCAGCATCAGTTTGGGGGTTCTCAACCTGTTGCCGATACCGGTACTCGACGGTGGCCATCTGCTCTTCTATGGCGTCGAGGCTCTGATGGGGCGGCCACTGAATGAAAAGATCCAGATACGCTTTCAACAGATTGGGATGACCCTCCTGCTCCTCTTGATGGTGCTGGGTTTCTATCTCGATATTGGCCGCCTTTTCGCTTCCAATTAATTCACATCACCTGGGGTTCCTTATGAAGTCATTACTGCTGAGCGTTTTCGCTGGCCTCCTTCTCACGACTGGATGGGTCAAGGCCGATCCCAAAGCGGTCGAAGCGGCCCTGAAGCAGGCGTTGCCGACCCTCAAGCCTGACTCGATCGCAGAATCTCCTATCAAGGGAGTTTATGAGGTGGTGGTGGGTGCGCGCATGTTTTATGTCTCAGAAGATGGTCACTACCTGATGCAGGGTGCGATGGTCGATCTTCGGACCCGGGAGGATGTCACTGAGAAGAAGCTGTCGGGAGCACGTCTGTCGGCATTGGCGAAGATTGGTACCGACAACATGATCATCTTCAAGCCGAAGATCCAAAAGCACGTGGTCTATGTTTTTACCGATATCGATTGCGGTTACTGCCGCAAACTGCACTCTGAAATGGATCAATATCTCCGCGAGGGTATTGAAATCCGTTACCTCTTCTTCCCCCGCTCAGGCAAAGACACCGATTCCTACTATAAGGCAGTGACCGTGTGGTGCGCTAAGGACCGGAATGCGGCGCTAACGCGGGCAAAGAACGGCGAGAATCTGGCCCGAAAGGATTGCGAGAATCCGGTGGATGAGCATATGGCGTTGGCCGCAGCCATGGGCGCGAATGGAACGCCCATGATCGTGACCGAGAAGGGCACGATCTATCCTGGTTATGTGCCGGCCAAGGAATTGCTCAAAACGCTTGAAGAGAAACCTGAAGCCTTGCCTGGGATCGAGGCGCCGGCGGTTCCTTAGGTCATCTGCCGCGATCAGGCTGATCAGCGCCCACCCAAAAAGGGGGCGAGATCAGCCGCGCTGGGCCTTCATTTGAAATAATAAATCCAGCGCTTGTCTTGGGGTCATTTCTTCAGGATCCACGGCATCGAGAAGTTCAAGCGCGGGGTCTTTGATCATGTCCCTGAAAAGATCAAGCTGTTGTCTTTGGCGAGGCTCAACCGGCCCATTCACGGCCTGAGCTTCAAGCGCTCTCAGCTTCTCCCTCGCCTTTTTGACCACGCTTTTAGGGACGCCCGCGAGGGCGGCGACTTCGAGACCATAACTTTGGTTAGCGGGGCCATCCTTGACCGCGTGCAGAAACACAATGCCCTCATGGTGCTTTGCGGCATCTAGGTGGACGTTAGCGACTTCGGGAACCTCGTCCGGCAGCTGTATCAATTCGAAATAATGGGTTGCAAAAAGGGTCATCGATCCGGTGACTCGAGCCAGATGCTCAGCGGTCGCGAAAGCGAGCGATAGGCCGTCAAAGGTGCTGGTCCCTCGACCTATTTCATCCATCAGAACGAGGCTTTTAGGTGTGGCATGATGGAGAATATTCGCCGTTTCGGTCATTTCGACCATAAAGGTTGAGCGACCATTCGCGAGATCATCGGAAGCGCCGATTCGGGTGAAGATCCGGTCGATAGGCCCTATGACCGCCCGCTCCGCAGGCACGAAAGAGCCCATGTGCGCAAGGAGGACAATGACCGCGGTCTGTCGCATATAGGTGGATTTTCCGCCCATGTTGGGTCCCGTAATGATCAGCATCCGCCGCTGGCTTGACAGCTCAAGGTCATTGGGAACAAAGGGCTGGTCAAGAACGCTTTCAACCACCGGATGGCGCCCGCCCTTGATACTAATCCCCGGCTCTTGGGTGAACTGAGGGCGATGGAGGTTGAGGCTTTCAGCGCGCTCTGCGAGTGTTCCGAGAACGTCGAGTTCGGCGAGCCCCTCGCCCATCCGCTTTAGCGGCATAAGGTCCTCTGCCAATCGGTCTAAGAGGCCTTCCCATAGGATTTTCTCAAAGGCGAGAGCACGTTCGCGGGCGCCTAAAACCTGATCTTCAAAAGCCTTAAGTTCCGGGGTGATATAGCGCTCAACACCCTTCAGGGTTTGGCGCCTCACATACTCTTGGGGGACGCGATCGGCCTGAGATCTTGAGAGTTCAAGGTAGAAGCCTTGGACCCGATTGAACCCTACCTTGAGGTTCGATAGCCCGGTTTTTTCGCGTTCCCGCTGTTCGAGATCGATAAGAAACTGGTCTTGATTCATGCTCAAGCGTCGCAGTTGATCGAGCTCCTGATGGTATCCCTCACGGATGACGCCGCCCTCTCTGATCAGGACGGGGGGCTGATCGATGATGGCTCGTTGTAAAAGGTCTAGGAGCAAAGGCTGTGGGCCCAGTCTTCTTTTTAGGCCCTGGAGTAAGGGGGCCTCAAGCGGGGCTAGCCTGTTTTCAAAAGCCGGCAGCGCCTCGAGCGCAAGGCGAAGGGTGATCAAATCCCGCGGCCTCGCTGACCGCAGAGCAATCCGCGTGACGATGCGTTCAATATCGCCAATGGCTCTTAGTTGATCGCGCGCGCCCACGAACACTCCGAGGCCGAGCAGGTTATCGATCGCGTCGTGACGGGCACTCAGGGTCGTTTGGGCTCTTAATGGCTGGTGCAGCCAGCGTCTCAGCAGTCGGCCGCCCATCGCCGTCACCGTCCGATCGAGGACGCCGAAGAGGGTCAGCTCGACGCGGCCGGAGGGGTGATAATCAAGTTCGAGATTGCGTCGGCTAGCGGCATCCAGGGTAATCAGGTCTTCGTGTCGCTCAAGGCGTATCCCTTCAATATGGGGTAATGCTGATTGTTGAGTCTCCTTGACATATTCCAGCAAGGCGCCGGCTGCAGCCAACGTCGCTGGCATGTCCTGACAGCCAAAGGCGGCGAGGTCGTGGACCTTGAAGTGTCGAATCAAAAGGCGCCGGGCGCTTTCGGCCTCGAAATGCCAGCATGGTCGGCGGGTGGTTCCTGGTCGTGTGAGGATGGATGCCGGCAGTGTTTCGGTGTCACTGATGAGCAGCTCCGCCGGATTGAGACGTTCGAGTTCGCTGTAGAGGGCCTCCATCGAGGCGAGTTGTTCGACGATAAAACGTCCGCCTGCAAGATCGAGGGAGGCCAAACCAAAGACCGATCCGCTCGCGGCCACGGCGACCAAGAGGTTGTCCCTGCGGTCCTCAAGTAAGGCTTCCTCGGTCACGGTTCCTGGCGTCACGATGCGAACCACGCGGCGTTCGACGGGCCCTTTGGCTAGTTGGGGGTCTCCGACCTGCTCGCAGATGGCCACGGACTCACCCAGACGGACCAGTCGGGCGAGATATCCTTCTGCCGCGTGATAGGGGAGGCCCGCCATCGGAATCGGAGCCCCTGCAGACTCGCCTCGAGCCGTCAGGGTGATGTCGAGCAGCTGAGCGGCGCGTTGAGCATCGTCATAGAACAGCTCATAAAAATCTCCCATCCGAAAGAACAA
>QYQA01000054.1 GCA_007280285.1 Methylococcus sp.
AAGCGCTTGACATTCAAAGAGCGGCTCAAGGATGGCCAGCCTATATCGACCTTGGTTCGTCGAATTGTCACGGACGAACTTTACATCACGCGAGGCGATGGTGATGGCGGCTGATGGCTTAATGATGATCTTAGGGGTCGCATGATGCAGGGCCTTCAAAAGCGACTGACGCGTCTTTTTAGGCGGCGAAGCGATGTTGAGCGGGAGCCTTTTCAGTGGTATCTCCTTCTCGGGAGGGCCCCTTTGGAGACCCTTCGCTCACCCGATGTTTCAGCATTGACCCCGATCTATCCGCCTTCTGATCGCTTCTTTGCCGACCCTTTTCTCTGGAGCGAAGGCGGCGAGACGTTCGTCTTTTTCGAAGAGTATCCCTTTCAAACGCGGCGCGGCCATATCAGTGCCATGGCGATCGATGCGTTTGGACAACCCCTTGGGGATTCAAAGCCGGTCCTTCAGGCGCCTTATCATCTCTCCTATCCCTACCTCTTTGCCTTCGGGGATCACCTTTACATGGTTCCTGAAAAGAAAGCGGTGCGCTGTGTCGATCTTTACCGCTGTACCCGATTTCCGGATCGATGGGAAAAGGTCAAAACCCTCTTCAAAGGGCCCCGAATGGTGGATTCGACCCTCTTTGAATATGAGGGGCGTTGGTGGCTTTTCTGTTCAGTGAAGGGGCGGGGGGTGCGTTACGATGAAAGCCTCTTTGCCTATTACACCGATCATCCCATTGAAGGGGATTGGTTACCGCACCCCCTGAATCCTTTGGTTCGGGATTTTGCTCTTGGCCGCTCGGCAGGAAGGGTCATCAAGGATGCCGGCGGTCGTCTTTTAAGGCCTTCTCAGGATTGCACCGGGCATTACGGTGCCGGCCTTAATCTGAGTGAGATCATCACCCTGAGCCCTTCGGCTTACGAGGAAAAGAGAATCTGGCATCGGCGAGGGGAGGAGACGCCTGGGGTTTTGGGGCTGCATCATCTCGATTGGCATGAGGGGTTCTTGGTGATGGATGCTCAGCGCCAAAGACTAAAGCCTCAAACCTTGGAATAAGCCATGAATTTTGGGAGCCATTCTATGCTCGGCGACCGGCTTCAGGGTCGCGACAATAACTTTAACCTCATCCGTTTGATTGCGGCGATGGCGGTCCTTATTGGACACTGCTACCCCCTGGCGCTCGGGGTGGGGGCTGAAGAGCCTTTGAGTCATTTGTTGGGCCAAAGTCTCGGCGGTTTCGCGGTGGATACCTTTTTTATTATCAGTGGCTTTCTGGTGACCCAGAGCCTTCTTTATCGCCAATCCGTTCGTGCCTTTCTCCTTTCGAGGCTGCTGAGAATTTACCCGGGGTTGATCGTCATGGTGGTTTTGACGGTCTTTGTCCTTGGGCCCCTGGTGACCACGGTCTCTCTTCGGGACTATGGGGGATCGCCCTTGACTTTGAGTTATCTTCTCAAATGTTCGACGCTGATCGGAGGGCTTCGTTTCCAATTGCCGGGGGTCTTTGAGGGGAACCCTTTTGCGCTGAAGGTCAATGGCTCTTTGTGGACCATGCCTTATGAAGTCAAGATGTACCTCTGGTTGGTTGGTTTTTGGGGGGTATTGGGCGTCCATCCCCGCCTTCGGGGTCGGCTTTTTGCCTTCGGGATCAAAGTCATCGCACTTTATGCGGTCTTTATGGTGTCAAAGGCCCTCATCTGGGGCCACGAGGTCACGCCCTTTTTGAGACTCACCGCCGCCTTTTCTTTAGGATCGGCGATGTATCTCTTAAAGGACCGCATTCCAGTTTCTGGGGGGCTTTTGGTTTTGGCGCTAGCCTTTTTTGGGCTGTCGATGTTCCGAAAATCTCTCTTTATGTGGGTCTATCTGCCATTGATGCCCTATTTGGTCTTGTCGCTGGCCACCGTCCCTGGGGGTTTTATTCGCCGATTCAACCGGCTTGGAGATTATTCTTATGGTGTTTATATCTACGCCTTTCCGATCCAGCAGATCCTCGCGATGGCCTATCCTGGGATCACCCCCCTGGAGATGATGCCCCTGGCCGCTGCGTTGAGTCTCCTCTTCGGGATCGTCTCTTGGCATGGGGTTGAATCGCCCTGTCTTCGTCTAAAACGTTCTTAAAGCCAGCTTCGGCGCTGATCTTTAAAGCCCTTTGTCTTGCGGGGGGGGTGGGGCAAGTGGGACAATGCATCGCTGATGGGGCCGATGAGGCCTTTGTGGACCCACGAGGGCGCTTCGATGCGCGCCGGTTACTGAGAGCGAATGTTATGAATACACCCTGGATTGCACCTTCCATTCTTTCAGCAGACTTTGCCCGTCTCGGTGAAGAAGTGGACCATGTCCTTAAGGCCGGTGCTGATGTCGTCCATTTTGATGTGATGGATAATCATTATGTTCCGAACTTAACCATTGGCCCCTTGGTGTGTGAGGCCCTTAGGAAGTTTGGTGTCACTGCGCCCATCGATGTGCATTTGATGGTCAAGCCTGTGGACCGGATCATTCCAGATTTTGCCAAAGCCGGCGCCAGTTTCATTACCTTCCATCCGGAAGCTTCAGAGCATGTCGATCGGACGCTGGGTCTCATTAAAGAATCCGGCTGCAAAGCGGGTCTGGTCTTTAATCCAGCGTCTTCTCTCGAGGTCCTTCAGTACACCCTCGATAAGGTCGACATGATTCTTCTGATGTCCGTCAATCCAGGATTTGGAGGGCAAAAGTTTATTCCCTATGTCCTTCAAAAGGCGCGCGCGGTCAGTCAGATGATCCGGGCCTCGGGTCGTGAGATTCGCCTTGAAATTGATGGCGGCGTCGGACCTCAAAATATCCGCGAGATCGCTGAGGCGGGGGTCGATACGTTTGTTGCAGGTTCTGCTGTTTTTGGGGCTTCTAAGGACAGTGATCCCCATCGCTATGACACCATCATCAAGTCCTTGCGTGAGGAATTGGCAAAGGCCAGAGCGACCTGATCCCAGGGCCGGCTTATGTTACGGCGGCGGCCATCACTTATCGCCTTTGATCTTGATGGCACGCTCATCGACAGTGCACCAGATATTGCCTATGCGGTCGATCAGATGCTGCTTCGTCTTGGCCTTGAGCCTCAGGGCGAAGAGCGGGTTCGTTGCTGGGTCGGCCGGGGCATGGCCATGCTGGTTCGAAGGGCATTAACAGGGTCTCTTTGGCCCCTGGAGGATCCCCCTCAAATGGCCGAGGCGCAGGCGATTTTTATGGCGATCTATCAGGAACACCTCGCAGAGCGCACGACGCTTTATGAAGGAGCGCTGCCCTGTCTTGAAGCGCTGAGGGTCGAAGCCATCCCGCTGGCGCTGATCACCAATAAGCCGGCCCGATTCACGCACGCTTTGGTTAAAGCGATGGGCCTTGAAGGTTTCTTCGAGGTGATCGCCTCCGGGGATGATTTTGCCCATCAAAAGCCACACCCAGGGCCGCTCCTCAAAACCGCAGAGCGGTTGAGGGTTGATCCTGATAGGAGTCTGATGGTCGGCGACTCTCAGGCCGATGCTGAAGCGGCCCGCCGCGCTGGATTCATGCTGGCCTTGGTGCCTTACGGGTATCATGGCGGCGAAGGGGTGATGCGCTTTGAGCCGGATCTTCTTCTTGAAACCCTGGAACATTTGCCAGGCCATCTTTTGTCCATGTCAAAGGGGTCTCCTTAGGAACCCTGATGAAGACCGCTTCCCACGATGTGATTCCAACGGCAGATATGTCATGACACCCGCTCAATTTGAGGCCTATCAGCAGCAAGGCTATAACCGGATCCCCGTGACCCGCGAGGTACTGGCCGATCTGGATACCCCCTTGAGTGCTTATCTCAAACTGGCTGCCTCCCCTTATTCCTATCTCTTTGAATCGGTCCACGGCGGCGAGCAGTGGGGTCGTTATTCCATTATTGGGCTGCCGTGCCGAACGGTTCTTAAAGTGGTTGGCCACACCCTGTCGATCGAACGTGACGGCGCGATGATCGAGTGTCTTGACGTAGAGGACCCCTTGGAGCGCATCCGAACCTTCGCGGCCGAATTTAAGGTGCCGACGATCGAGGGCTTGCCGCGCTTTAGTGGGGGCTTAGTCGGTTATTTTGGCTATGAGACGGTCCATTTTATTGAGCCCCGACTTAAAAGCACGAAGCCCGATCCGATTGGGGCCCCGGATATTCTCCTGATGGTTTCTGAGGACGTCCTGGTCTTTGATAACCTCAAAGGACGTCTTTTGGTGATCACTCATGCGGATCCCTCAACCCCTCAGGCACTTGAAAAGGCCGAGGCTCACCTTGAAGGCCTGATCAAGGCGCTTCGGGAAACGGTTCTTGAGGCGCCAAAGAAGCTGCCGCCTAAAGCCGTCGAGGAAGCCGATTTTGTTTCGGGATTCACGCAGGAGGGTTTTGAAAAGGGGGTCCGCCTGATCAAGGACTATATTCTTCAAGGGGATGTCATGCAGGTGGTTCTCTCCCAAAGAATGTCGATCCCCTTTCGTGCGGCACCGCTTGATATTTATCGGGCCTTAAGGTGCCTCAATCCCTCGCCCTATATGTTCTTTCTGAATCTTGAAGCCTTCCAGGTCGTGGGGTCTTCCCCTGAGATTCTGGTCCGGCTTGAAGAAGACACGGTCACGGTTCGGCCGATCGCAGGCACCCGGCGGCGAGGGGGGACGCCAGAAGAGGATCTCGCCTTTGAGGAAGATCTCCTTAAAGACCCCAAGGAGATCGCTGAACATCTTATGCTCATTGATCTTGGCCGAAACGATGTGGGCCGTGTCTCAGAAACCGGGTCGGTCAGGCTCACCGACAAGATGATTATTGAGCGGTATTCGCATGTGATGCATATTGTTTCCAATGTCACCGGCCGGCTGCTTCCGGGTAAAAACGCCTTTGATGTGCTGCGGGCGACGTTTCCAGCAGGGACGGTCAGTGGTGCCCCAAAGATCCGCGCCATGGAAATCATCGATGAACTGGAACCGGTCAAACGGGGGATCTATGCCGGAGCCATTGGGTACATTGGCTGGTCCGGGAATCTAGATACCGCTATCGCAATAAGGACGGCGGTGATCCGGGATGGCCTCCTCCATATTCAGGCAGGGGCCGGCGTTGTTCACGATTCGATTCCTCTTAATGAGTGGGAGGAGACCCTTAATAAAGGGCGCGCCGTATTCCGTGCCGTTGCTATGGCAGAAGGGGGGCTTGATCAGGCCTCATGAGAGGCTGGGTGTTGGGCGTGGATGAAGCCTATCGATGAGGGCTCAGAGTGGGCGCTTGTCCTTGAGGTTTTTGAGAAGTTCCGCGGCAGCATTCGACATCTGAACGGCTTTAACGGCAGCCTCGGTGGCTCGTTTCGTGGCTTCAGCGGCTTCTGCTGAAGCCTGTAATGAGATGGCTTCAGCTTGTTGCGCCACGGCATGCGCGGCGGCGGCTGAGGCCGATGATGCAGCCGATGCCGCCTCGATGGAGGCTTGTGCGGAGGCGTTGGCGGCTTTGACCGCAGATTCAGCGGCTTCGATCACCTCTTTGTCAGCGGCCATGGTGGCGGCTCTGACACACTCCTCGGTCGCAGTGGACGCCCTTTCTGCCGCGATACAGGCGCGTTTAGCGGCTTCTGCAGCGCTCAGGGTCAAGGCTCTTAAGGAGGCGAGGGCGGCCGTGTAGCGTTCATTGACAACCATGTACCCCTTTCTTAAGTTCATGATCTCCGTTTCATGAGCAATCAGCTTTTCTTGGATCTCATCGAGGGTCTGTTTCATCAATTTTATTTCCTTTTGGGCAAGGATGTGTCGGGTCAAAAGGGAGTATAAGTCATATGGAAATGATCATACCGAATAAAGACCCCCCTCTATG
>QYQA01000016.1 GCA_007280285.1 Methylococcus sp.
TAAAAAAGGCCCCACTAGGGACCTCTGTGCTTTTGCGCGTCTAACCGCCAGAATTACGCGCTTTTCAACCGCCAACTACAGCTACACATCGAAGCGCGAATTGTCGCGCAAAACATACCTGGCGCTTCTGCTTTGGCGGAGGTCAGGCCGTTTTTGAACGATCCGATGGCTTGCGCCAATCCTATCCCCAGCAAGTTTCCGCCCTCTCTCTTGCCTGGTGTCATTCTCGATCCGGCACGGATCTTGGCGAGCGGTCGATCCAACTACGGCGCGCCACGTGTCGCCGGCGACGCGCGGGAGGGATCTGTCATTTCGATCGATGCAATCGGGGCCGACGTCCTTAAGATTCCCCCTTATTTCGCACTGAGCGATCGGGGACGGATGATGGGGTCTACTGGTGTAGTAATGATCCGCACAAGGCGGCGTCTAGAACCGTTGTCGACTTCGAAACTGGCGATACCGGAACATTGAGCGAGACGGGTTACGCCGGGGCGCGGCTCGTTCATCCCGGCCCCCCCTAGCCAAAAGAGTGATGGAGGCTGCTGTCTGTCCACTAAGATTGGACAGGGAGGGCTCACACAACAGCGATTTGAATATAGCTGCTAGATGAACTACTTTCTAGACGGTCCAGCAAAACCCGTTGAATGGCCATGAATTTAAGGGGTTATCCCATTCGAGGCTTCCGTGCCACAAAGGTTAGGTAGCCCATCGCAGTGTTTGTGCAGAATACGGCGCACCTCGTCAATCGCGATTGGGTTTCCTTGGGCGCCATGATGCGTTCTTACAACAAACTCAGATTCGACCCCTTCAATATGAGCGCTCTTATATTCAACGACCCCGTCATTGCCTGATTTGATGTCCATGCCTGGGAGGACGGGAATAATGGAATGCCCTGTAATACCCGGCGCTAAGGGAAGGCCCGCCACCTTTGACATCACTGGACTCTTGACGCTCATCCCATCAACTGCCGTGGGTGCTTCGTCTTTTAAGTCCTCTGGAAGATTCAGTTGAGCTGACACTTCCCGCCACTTGCTGCTCATATTGGTGATGAATTTCATCGGTGATCCGACCACTTGGCGCGTGAGTTTACGCACCCAATCTTCAGTCAGAAAGCTCCCTCGATGCGGCGTGGAGATGAAGACGACCCTTTTGACGAAGGGTAAGTGATTAAAAAATAATGCCCTTCGAAAACCCTCCTTGATCATCGGGTCTGCCGTAAATTCCTTGAAAGGCTTGTCACTGATAGCCTTCCAGAGCGCATCCCCAGAGTCGATTGCTGTCATGTGCGTGAGGAGCCCTCCCTGGCTATGACCTATCACGACCATCTGCTGCATCGCAGGATCCTGATGTTGAGGATCCAACTGATGGACCATATTCGTCAAGGTATCACGAAGGTCTGCAGCCGAAGCTGGAACTGGACGGCTACTGGAGTATTCATAAAACCAGAACTGATATTTCATCCGAATCAGAGGATCCGCACGCAAGGTATTGACCATTTCCGCCCACCACACAGGGCTGCCACCGGTACCATGCACCAGTACAACGGGAATTCGACCCGGTTGATAGGCCTGAATGAAGAGAATATTTTTTTCTATTTCTTCACCGAAGATAAAACGTTTCAGTCCAATATTCCATAACGCCTTGTCATTCAGGCGATACGCAAGGGGCGTTGTTGAGTCTGTCTGAAGAGGGACGGTACGGCCATTAACAACCACATCGACGTCATCATAGCTCGAGATCAAATCAAGCGTTCCTTTTGCTTTGCCTTGCGATACCGCGTTCAGATTGCCATTGATCTGAAGGAAGGCAGTAATGGGAAGCACCCCCCCGTTAGGGGCTTTACTTGATGTTCGTGTGACGCCAAGAATGGGGGTTCCAAGGCCTGCCGTTCGGTTGTGACTGGTAAAGCCAAAGACATCGAAGGCATCAGCGGGTACAAGATGCTCAAACTCTTCGAATTTCCAGTGCAGGTCGTCGGTCTTAACGTCGATCGCTAGACGGAACTCCGGCAGCACCCGCGTCTGGTCAGAGAACACAAGGGAGTCATCAACCGTTGATCTAAACGCTTGATCCAAGCTTCGGTTATAAAGCTCACAGGCCTCTCGGAAGCGATTATCGTAAGCGCTTGGGAGGGACTCTTTTCCTTCGCCTAAAAGATATAAATAGGCATAGACGGCAGACTGTAAATAGGCATCGCCAGCCGCTGGTAATCCACTATTCCGCTCAGCGGTCAAAGGGAGCGTCTTTGCCCAGCTGAAGTTCAATTCAGCGAGGGCAAAAAGGATGTCGCGTCGATCATCTTTGAGGGCATTGAGATGTAATTGATGTAACGCTGCCCTGGGGTCTTTTTTGTAAAGATCGGTCAAGTCAAAACGCTGAAGTACCGTCAATGCACCATCACTATTGTCGTCCCCCGACAGGGGGTTGCGGGTTGCAAGTTCGTAGGCCTTATCCGGACTGACCTTGGTCACCCCAATGGGCGGCGCGCAACCGGTCAACCCAAAAGCAGCCGCGATGAGAGCTACATGTAGGCCGTTTTTTTGAAGAATGGCAGCGCATAATGTCCTAAGGCCCAGGGGATGCTTCGTTGTGCGGTGTATCATCGGTTGTGTCTTTTAGATTTTTTAAAGCTGACGCATTTTTGCAGGTCCCGCGGTTCTTAAGTCAGATACCGTGCACTCAAATGATGGCTATGATAAGAGAACAGGCTAGGCGGTTTCAACCGTCAAGATATTTCTTGTAGCAAAGAAGATCGCCATAGCGAACAGATTGGAGTACTGTCGAGAGTCCGTAGAGATTTTCAGCGGCACCCAGGACGAGATAGCCTTGGGTAGAAAGATGCTGACATAGTCTATCAATAATCTTCTGCCGCTGCTCTTGATCAAAATAGATCAGCACATTCCGGCAAAGGATCAGATCAAAGGATCGGTCGTGGCTGAAATGATTCACCATATTAAGATGTTCAAACGAAACCATCTTTCTTAGATCATCTAAGACTCTTAAATGATCACCTTCTTGACTGAAGAAACGCTGCCTCAGGTCACGGGTTATACCCCGATCAACCTCGCTCGAACGATATAGCCCTTCTCTTGCGATCGCCAAAGAGTTCTGTGAGATATCCGTTCCCAACACGGAGACGTTAGATCGATATATTCCAAATGGCGGCTCTAAAAAAGAGGTCGCCAACATGCCAATGGAATAAGCCTCCTGCCCTGTAGAGACGCCTGCACACCAGATATTGATCGGTGAATGATGAACTTCTTTAGTTTTAAATAGATGAGGAAACAGATGAGATCTCATCGCCTCAAAGATATGTGGGTCTCGAAAAAAAGACGTTTCACATGTCAGAATAGACTCGATGACATCGTTCGTTAGTCGTTGATTCAGCCCTTTATCAATTTCGGCCGCAAGCTGCACAAAGTCATCCAGTTGATATTTATCTATAACCCACAACAATCGATCACGAATGAGGTAGTCACGACTTTCATCAAGAACCAAGCCACAGAGATGACGAATACAACGCCGCAATGTATGGGCTGCAGGCGCGGGCAGAATACCCTTAGGTTGATCTTCGATCACGGCCATTGATCACGCTAAAAACCATCGAAGGAATGTCACTCAGGGGACAAATTTTGTCTGCAGCGCCTGCATTGACTGCAGCGCCAGGCATCCCCCAAACCACACTGGTTGCCTCATCCTGAGCGATCACATACCCGCCTTTGGCGCGAATGGCCATGAGACCTTGGACCCCATCATCACCCATCCCGGTTAGGATGATGGCTAAGACTCCAGACCCAATATGATGAGCCGCTGATCGATAAAGAACGTTAGCAGAGGGCTTACAACCGCTTTCAGGCGCTCCATCTGACAAGCCCATCATAAGGTGTTCACCTTGTTGGCTGATCTGGAGGTGACGGCCACTTGGGGCGATATAAACCGTCTTTCGACACGCTTGCTCTGAATCTCGAGCCTCATGGACCGGCCACGGTAGGACCCCTGATAGTGATTCAGCCAGCGATGTGGTAAACCCCAAGGGCATATGCTGCACCACGAAAATCGGGAGATTCACTAACTTGACCATTTCAGGTAACAGGATGGATAGAGCCTTCGGCCCTCCCGTAGAGGCCGCAATCATAATGCCACGGATGGGGCCTCGCTCCTTTGATACCGGAGTTCCCTTGAAAGGGGCGCCAATACCGGGGTCTGCATCGGTCGGGGATAGACGCTTATAGTGGCCTTCACGTCGCTGAGAGTAGGTTCGAATTTTATCAATCAGGGCATTAGAAAATCCCAGGGGTATCGGTTCATCCAGAGCAATTTTAGGCTTCTCAAGCACATCAAAGGCACCGTGCTGAAGGGCCTTGAGAGCCCCTTCACTGCCGACTGTCAATTGATCACTGATCACCAGCACGCCAATACTCCGCCCCCGTGGCTGATTTTCATTAATCCTGAAGATTTCTTTGAGCATGATCGTGCCGTCCAAACTCGGCATATCAAGATCAATCGTAACGATGTCAGGGGGGGAGCGCTGCAAAATCTCATAGGCCTTCGCCGCACTAAAAACAGACCCTGCAATGGTGAAATCCGATTGAGATCGCAACACGTCTTCAATCACAGCCCTCATCGCTCGTGAATCATCGATAATTAAAACGCTGAGCGAATCTTTCACTTTGCTCTAAATCCTCACATCGGAGTCTTGATTCACACGTCGATTCATATCGGCGAAGGCCCATAGGGACAGTAAAAAAAAACCAGAGATACGCGACGAAATGTATGCTGCGGGTGCAAAGTCTTACGCAAGCTCCGACAAGCTTTCATTGAGCTCAATGGAAATCTGTTGCAAGGTAGCGGAGGCCTGGGTCAATTCCTCTGCGCTTTGGTTCGTTAATTGGGCCGCATCCGTAACGACACGGATATTGGAAGAGATACCCTGCGTTGCCACTGCGGTGCCACTTGAGCTTTTAGAAACATCCGTGGCAGCCTTCGCAACCTCACTGGAATTTCGTGCCATATCCGTCGTTCCGATAGCAATTTCGTGGATGGCACGCGCAATTTCAGAAACGCTACTACTGGCACTTCGGAGACTCTCGGTACTGGTCACCGCGTTAGTCACTTCAAGGCCAACGGCCTCAAAGATTCGCGTTGATGACGCGTTGATCCTCGATATCGTCTCATTCACGGTACCAATAACATCAACCGCAACGCGCGTGTCATTTTGTATCCCCTCGATCATTTTGGCGATTTCTTCAGCGGCCCTAGCGCTTTGGTTCGCGAGCTGTTTGATCTCATTAGCAACCACCGCAAATCCTTTACCCGCCTCCCCTGCGGAAGTAGATTCAATCATGGCATTAAGGGCCAAGAGATTGGTTTGCATAGCGATCATTTTGATGATCTCTGTCACCTTGTTGACTTCCTTCGCTGAGAGATCTAATGCCGACATGCTGGTCGTCGCAGATTGGGCCAGATCAGCCGCATCCCGGCTGATTTTCGCTCCATCCCGCGCATCATCGGCGACAGATTCGAGGGCCTTAACCGTGGTGGCGATATTTTGAACGACCAATTCAACATTCTTGGAGGTCTGCCCTGCTGCCGTTGAGATCTGACCTACATTGACACTGATTTCCTCGCTCGCCGATGATATGGATGCGACATTCATGCTCATTTGCTCAGCGGCTGCGGCCATCGTATTGACATTAGATGAGATATGGTCAGTCATTGAAGAAACCTCTGCAGATTTAATCGATGTCTTTTCTGATTGATCAGAGAGCTCAATGGATATCTTATTCACTGCTATAGCTGAGTGAGCGAGGTTGGACGAAAGATTTAATACGTCAGTAACTCCTTTATTTACCGAGGATGATATCCTCTGGGCAACGAAGACACCGACAATGAAGGCAACAATCGCTGAGATCACTATTGAAGTGATCGCACTATAATAAACATCTTTTATCGTAGATGAACTAGTTTCGACTTCTTTATGTAAGGTATCAATTAGTTTTACGATCCCGTTATCTGCTTTAATTCCATACTCTGGCGAGATAGTTGTTGTTAGATGAGCCGCCTCAAAGTTACTATTTTTTAACGAGTATCCAATAACTTGATCAACCAGTGCCTTAATGGATTTTATATCTGATTCTAACCTAATGGAGTTGACTTGATCTATCCTGATAAGGCTCTCTAGCTGTTCTACATTACCATCTAACTCGACTAGATATTCTGAAATCTGCTTCGAATAGTTATTCATAGTACCGACATCATACTCACTGTTATGACGTAATAGCGTAAGAACAGTTCGCTCGAGCAAATAACTGGATCTTTGGTTTAAGTAGATGACTTTATTCTCTTTCGACACATCAAAACCTATGCCACCCTTTCTCTTTGGAGATGAGCTTGATGGGTCTGAAGCAGCCATCTCCTGGAGATTTTTTTCGATGTCGTCTATACGCGATCTAAGATCACCATTGATAATCCGAATCGCCTTAACATTCGTGTTGTCTCCTACGAGCCTTATAATATTAACCTGATTATTTTTTAATACGAGCCAGGAATCAGTAACATCAGATAGCTCCTTGAGCAATAAGGGATCACCGACCTTAGTGAGGATGGAATTAAGATCAGTGAGGGATCTTTCAAATTCTGATGAAAAATATTGAGCTTTTTCTGAATATTTCTTCGCATCAGCATCATTCTGAGCCAGAATAGTATTCTTCTCCATTCTGATAGCGTTCAATAAGTTGCCACGGAGCACCATTGCTTTAGTATTGGCTAGATTGATTACATTAGAAAAATGTTCGACTTGTTGATATGTTTTTGCGAGACCAAAGCCGCCTATTGCTGCAATGGTAGAAAGGCCCAAGACTAGAACGAAAACCAGAAGGGCTATTTGGTGCTTAAGTCTTAGTTTCTTCATTGTCGTAACATCATATAATGAGGTGAATCTTATTAAGCCTCGGAAGAAACCATCTGCGATATCTTCTGAGGGTCGAGTAGAGTGACTAAAATATTATTTTTAACGCTATAACCTGAAACGCAACCCGCTAAAACTGGCAACTCCATGTTGAGGTCGTCAGGATGATCTGGTTGACCAGGTGGGTGAAAGTCGTCTTCCCAGATATCCATGATCTCTCCGACGAGATCAACACTGATTGCGAGAAACTCATCAGCCTCATGGCGCAATAAGATCAATTGCTTATCTATATGCTTGGTACTTCTTCGTCCCAACAGGGCCATACCCACATCAAATACGAGATATATATCACCACGGATGTTCAATAAGCCTGATATGTCCTGTCGCGAACCAGGGACTGGCGTTAAAGCGCCCATACCGCGGACTGAGGTGACCTTGAGGCTATCGATGACAAAGAGGTGCTGCTCAATCCAAAAGCTACAATACTTCTTTAAGCTCACACCAAATCCCTCCCCACTCGCTCCAAAGTCCCTGGGTCAGCCCGCTCAAAAGGCTCTCCACTCAGATGCGGGAAGTTCAACAAATCATGGATAGGGACGATCCTTTCTTCTAAGAGGATGGCGCCTTGTGGCCCAGTCATTCCATCGAGAAGATGAAATTGCTGTTCTTCGATCTGCTCAACACCGAAGACATAGGTGACCAACAATGCACGCTGCCCCGCTTCACTCTTTAATAGTATGCTAAAAAGCTGTTGCTGAGGGTCAAGTGCGTCAATGGTGGCACGAACCTCTCGTTCGTTAGCCACAAGAATGGGCTTTTCATCAATGGTGAGGTAGTACCTTTCATCTTGTTCCTGGACATGACTCACCGTCGTCTGAACGATACGCTCGATAGAATCCAAGGGTATGACAAACCGCTGTTTAGTTAATCGTTCGATCAATAGTCCAGATAAGGTGGGAAGGAAGGAATGAGTTTTTGAATGAGCGGGACTCACCCCCGTCGTCATAGAGATTTGAGCGAACCTGGCCAATCCATCGGCACTCAAAATGAGCGCCACCTGGCCATCGCCCAAAACCGTCGCGCCAGAATAGATTCGAAGCTTCTTTAGTGCCGTGTGCAAGGGTTTAACCACCACTTCTTCACTCGCAACGATGCTGTCAATAATTAACCCATATCGACGCAAACCGACCTTGACCACCGCCAGAATCCCCTGCTCGACAGCCTCAATCATTGTCGGAAGAGGAGGCTCAATGAATCCCGTCATAGCGCGTTCTAGCGTCGGGGTTAAGCGAACTAACGGCATGAGTTGGCCTCTGAGACGAACGATTTCGCCATGAGGCCCCCGATCAATCACGGCATCCAAGCGATCAGGATGAAGATGGACCAGTTCTTCGATATCCCTTTTGGTGATGGCATAAACCTGATTGTGCGCCGTGATCAGAAGCGTTTGGATGATTGCGAGCGTGAGCGGAAGCCGAAGATAGAAGCGTGTTCCGCTTCCAACCTTTGATGTGATCTCAAGCGATCCGCCGATTGATTCTAGATTCGAATTGACAACATCCATCCCGACCCCACGGCCTGAGAGATCGGTCACGGCGCTCGCGGTTGAAAAGCCAGGTAAGAGGATCAATCGAAGGACATCTTCATCATCCATCCACTCAAGATCAGCGGCCGTCAGTAGTTCCTTTTGTAACACCTTGCGTTTGATGAAATCAGGGTCTATGCCACGCCCATCATCCTCGAGAATGATATGAATTTCATCTCCCAAATGACGCGCAATGAGTTTGATGAGACCGGTCTCTGCCTTTCCATTGTGGGACCGATCATCAATGGTCTCTAAGCCGTGATCACAGGCATTTCTAATCAGATGAGTGAGCGGATCCGATAGTGCATCAAGAATCGTTTTATCAAGGCTCACTTCTGCCCCTTCTATCACGAGCTCTATCTTTTTATCCAATTGTCTAGCGAGGTCTCTCACTAAACGTGGAAACTTATTAAATATGTTGCCAATGGGTTGTAAGCGCGTATTCAAGACAACGTCATAAAACCCTCTTGTCAGTCCATCTAAATGGAGGAGGGTCTGTAAGGATGGGACTTGATGAGCCTCTACGGATCGTCTGACCTGATTCCTCAGGAGGACTAATTCACCAGCAAGACTCATCAATTGATCAACCAGCGTCACCGAAATACGGAGGCCACCCGCACGAGAGCCTGATAGCCGAGATGGCACTGAAGGATCACTGGGCTGCACCATCACATGACTGGGTGGAATCGTCCGGGTCAGGGTGGACACGGCTTGAGCGGGTTCACTCTTAAGAAAAGGGGTGAGCGCTAGCTGCGCACAAAAGTCATCCTGAGGGAGGCCACTCACTATCGTGACCTCCCAAATAATGGGGGACATGGGGCCTTCATGGAGGAGATTGACTGTTGGCGTCGACACCAGCCCAGCTTGGATTAAGCCTAAAGATTCGATGTGTGCAACGACATCAATGAGCTCAAAGTCATCCGCGGCGAGAGCCTTAAGATTGATTGACAGGGTGAAGGTGTAAGCGTCTTCAATCTCTGGTTCAATCACCATGTTGTCCTGGCTCTCTAATTGATCAAGAACCCGCTGCAGTCCTGCGAGGTGATCATTAATCTCTGTGCGTTCATAGGTTGGATGATCTACCACCAAAACACTCAAACAATCAGCGGATGCGAGGAGCTGATCCAAGTGATCGGAATGACCGACTGAGCGACTCAGGGTCAAGGCTTTCAAGATCGCCTCCATGGGGGACACCAAAGATGCAATTTTTGTTAACGAGTGATTTTCAGCGCCCTTTTTGATGAGGAAAAGCTTCCCAAGAACCCCCTCAAGCTGCGTGATTAGACGATCGTGATTCAAGTCATCAAGGTTCAATAACGCCATACAGATATCCACCAGGTGGTCATTAGCCTCACTGTGGAAAAAGGATGGTTTGTCCTGAGCGCTCAAAGAGGATCTCCTAAAAAACGCATCAAATGA
Source organism: Methylococcus sp. (assembly GCA_007280285.1). Taxonomy (GTDB): domain Bacteria; phylum Pseudomonadota; class Gammaproteobacteria; order Methylococcales; family Methylococcaceae; genus UBA6136. Next base: position 9,912 of record QYQA01000016.1, read on the forward strand.
TTCCCATGACTTCGAAAAGACGTTTTACTGGCCCCGATTCACCTTTGATCGTGAAGCTAAGGCCAGGCTGAACGTTTGCCTTAACCAGGCTCAGGAACGCGATCGCTTCTGGTGAGACCTTCTGAACCGCCTGGCCGTCAATTTCATAATTGTCATGCCCAGTCTGAAGCCACTGTCCAACATCTCGGCGCATGCGTTCTACCCATAGAGCATCAAGATTCGCTGGAGCCCTTCGAAAACTCATCTCGCCAGAGGTGGCTTCTTTGATATCGACTTTGGAAGAAGAGACCTTCGAATCACCTGCAGCATGGGTATTCTTAAGCCGCGTGATGGTTTCTTGAACTTCTAAGGCGTTCGCTTGAGACTCTTCTGGAGCCCCATTCAGGGACAAGCGCCCTAAGAGATCCACGGATTCCAATAAAACGTCGACCATCGCGTTGCTGAGGGTCAAACTCCCTCGAGACGCCAGGGTGAAAATATCCTCAACTTCATGAGCCACCACAACGGTTTGGTTCAGTTCAAATAGGTTGGCTGCTCCCTTGATGGAATGTGCCGCGCGCATCATCGGCTCAAAGAGGTCAGATCGGTCCGGTTTTACCTCCAACTCCAATAGCCCAGTGCTTAATACGCCAAGATGAAGCTCCAACTCAGCTGCAAACATTTCGACCAGTTCGGCATCACCAAAAATACTCATGTTCGACACTCTTGGAAGTGATTTTTCACGTTAATACTGCATTTGAGCTTATTATTAACACGTGTACTTTGAATCTGATATATAGTATTTTCTATACTATTGAAAAGTATATTCCAGATATTCTATTTATTAATATAAAAATACTATAAAAATGATGTTGTTCATTATATGCTTGAATTGTGGATCAAATTCATTTCAAGCATGACTGGGAGTCCGCATAGAACATATAACGAACCGCAGGCCAGAAATCTGGTTCGGACAATAAAGAGGCACCCATTCATGTTGCTCTCTGGATTGGCGTCCTAAACCGACCTACCCCTCAACCCAAAGCCTAACACGGGTAAGATTTTCGTTGATGACAGAAAGATGACCGTCGCCGATTGCTTGTGCCCAAAAAACCAGCCGATCCATCGATGGTCATCACTGACGCCTAACTTTCAATGGCCAACACACGGACGACTCGGGCGCCTAGAAAGTAAGCGTATCGCTGAAGCGTGGTTTTCATCCTTCATGACAGGCAGTCAATTTGTTGACATCGGGGTTCTTGGTCTTGCTGCGGGCCATCCATCACGTCCCACCATCCAATATATCAGGGAGAGGCGGACTTGAAGGCAAAAATCTGCGGGTCTTTTACAGTACTCCCATCAACAAATCGACAAGTGTTTAGCCTATCTCTATGAAGACAGTGGCATGAAACTAGCCGATCAAGCGCCGTTAAAGGATGGAGACGAGAGAAAACCCATGAGCTTACTTTTAAATCAGTGAGCCCCTCTTAAATAACCGATCCTGTCTGTTGAGAGTTCGGTCCAAAAGATCTTGTGGCCCATGTAAGCCGAACGGTGATAGGTTGATCCCGAGGTACCCTGCGGTATTTGAATCCGGGTATTAGGCTTATCGAGTGTAATCATCTCATCCACAGCGGCAGCACCAAACCAAACTTGACCCGTGGGGGTGATCGTGCCTCCAGCCGGCTTTACCCCGACAGTGGGAACAAAGCGTTGTTGGACAACACTGGTCTTAA
>QYQA01000108.1 GCA_007280285.1 Methylococcus sp.
CGACCTGAACCCATTGGACGGCCGGATTCCAACCGAATAAATAGCGCCGCCGCCCCATCACCCTTCCTTTTTTCTTATGAATATCGTACGCTATTCATTTTAATTCGAAAAAGGGCAGCGTATGGCACCTCGTGGCGGCTTAAGGACTGGCGCAGGCAGAAAACCCGGCAGCAATGACTATCACGAATCGACCCGAGCGATCCGAGTGCCACTGAGCCTCTGGGGTGATCTTCAACAGTACCTTGATTCCATCAAATTACTCCGGAAGAGGCAAACGCTTACAAAGGACATGGTATTCCCCGCGATCGCGCCTCCACCCTTAAACTTTCCACTCTTCGCCAGCCGCATCCCCGCAGGATTCCCCTCCCCTGCCGACGATTACATCGACCAACGTCTGGACCTAAACGCGTATCTGGTGACACACCCAGCGGCGACTTTTTTCGTTCGGGTCAGCGGCCACTCCATGACCGGCGCCGCTATCCATGATGGCGACCTCCTGATTGTGGACCGTGCACTCGAACCACAGCATGACCGTATCGTGATTGCTGCCGTCAACGGTGAATTGACAGTCAAACGGCTGGCCATTAAAAAGGGCATACCTTGGTTGATGCCTGAAAACCCCGATTATCCGCCCCTTGAGATCAGTGAGGGCCTCGACTGCGTCATCTGGGGCGTCGTCACCCAAGTCATTCACCATGTCTAACACGGTCTTCGCGCTCATCGACGGCAACAATTTCTACGTCAGCTGTGAGCGCCTGTTTAACCCGGCGCTCCACGACCGTCCCGTGGTGGTACTCTCCAACAATGATGGCTGCTGCGTCGCACGCTCCAATGAAGCGAAGGCTATGGGTATTGCCATGGGAACCCCCTACTTCCGAATTCGCGAGTCCTTCGAGCGAGCCGGTGGTATCGCGCTATCATCCAACTACACCCTCTATGCCGATCTCTCACAGCGCATGATGTCGGTCATCGGCCTTTACAGTGATCATCAGGAAATCTACTCCATCGACGAAGCCTTTATCGAATGGACGGGATTCAGCACCCTCGAGCTTGGGGCTCTAGCCACCCGCCTGCGACAGCAAGTCATCCGCTGGACCGGGATTCCGGTCGGGATCGGGATCGGCCACACCAAAACACTCGCAAAATTTGCTAACCACCTCGCTAAAAAACATCCTGATTTCAAAGCTAGCGGCATCTGTAACCTGGCGGCACTCGAGACCGACGCCCTCAAAGACTACCTTCTAGAAACGCCGACCCATGCCATCTGGGGCATAGGTCGGCGTTGGGCGCTACGCCTGGCTGCGCTGGGACTCCACAACGCATGGGATCTTCGAGAGGCAGCGTCTTCAAGGCTTCGCCAAGAGACCAATGTGGTGGTCGCTAAAACAGCACTCGAACTCAGGGGCACTCGCTGTCTCTCTCTCGAACGGATACCACCGCCTCGTCAACAGATCATCTCTTCACGAAGCTTTGGCCAACTCCTCACAGAACCGACCCCCCTCCGGCAAGCGATCAGCACCTATACGGCCCGCGCTGCCGAGAAACTCCGCCGGCAAGCCAGTTACACGCAATCACTGACGGTGTTCCTCCATACCCCACCGTTCCAGGAGCGGTTGCCGCAGTATCACCCCAGTGTGACCGTGCGTCTTCAAGAACCAACACAGGACACCCTGACGCTGACACAGGCAGCACTCCGCGGGCTCAAGACCATATACCGGCCAGGCTACCATTATCAGAAGGCCGGGGTCATGCTGCTGGAGCTCTCCTCGACCCAAGGGCAACAAAGAACACTGTTCGAAGAACAAAAGGTCCCATCAAGCCGCAACCGTGAACAACTTCTGGGCGTCATGGACCTGATCAACCGAGAGATGGGCCGGGAAACGCTCTGGACGGCGTCCCAGGGACTCGCACTCCGCGAACGTATGAGCGAGGGCTGGCGTATGAACCGTCGTCACCTCTCACCCGCCTACACGACCCGCTGGGACCAGCTGCTGACCGTCCAAGCTTCCTGATACCGACAGCAACGCCAGGGTCAAGAGCACAAACGATGCACCCGAAAAGACCAGACCAAAAGCACCTGAAACTACTCCGAATCGTCTTGCTGCAAGCTCTGCTGGCCCTCCTGGCTGGCTGTGCTGAATCTCCCGAGAAGTCAGCAAGTACCGATCCTTGGGCCGGCATCACACTGCCCGGGCTGTTGAAGCCAGAGGCGCAATCATCACCCGAAAAAAACGGGGCAGTCCGCCAAGGAAACCAGATCTCGACGACACAGAGCAATAACCTCTTTATATCGCGCAATGATCAAGAGCAAACGCTGACCTTACTGCCAAAGTCAGTGAGGGATCGCGCGGGTTGGGCCGAAGCCATCGATACCGCCTTCAATGACCTCGGCATACCCAAGACCAAAGAAAATCTCTGCGCGACGATGGCGATCATTGAACAGGAATCGAATTTCGACGCTGACCCCCGCGTTAGCGGCTTACCCCGTATCGTCCGTGATGAGATGACAAAGAAAATGCGTCAATTGGGCATTCCAGAATCGGTACTGACACTGGCTCTGACGATGAAATCGCCGACAGGGGCAACCTACGCCGAACGCATTGATCGTCTTCAAACCGAGAATGACCTCAACCTTCTCTATCGGGATATGACCTCGGAGATTCCACTGGGCCGACGGCTTCTCGAAGGGCATAATCCGGTGAGGACCGGCGGCCCCATGCAGGTGAGTGTCAAGTTCGCTGAAGCCAAGGCCAAAGAGACCCCCTACCCCTATCCCAGTGATCGAAGTATCCGTGAAGAACTCTTTAGTCGCCGTGGCGGGGTCTATTTCGGCGTGGCGTATCTGCTTGATTATCCAGCAGATTATGACCGGATGCTGTACCGTTTCGGGGACTTCAACGCGGGTCACTATGCGAGCCGTAACGCGGCCTTCCAAGCGGCAATTAGCCGACTGACGGGAAGCACTATAGCCATTGATGGCGACCTCCTGCGCTATGACGGCGGGGCTATTGACGATGAACCGAGTGAAACCCAGCAGAAAGTCTTAGCGCTCGCTCAAGAACTCGAACTGACCGAAGCCACTATTCGAGATGACCTTCGAGTGGAAAAGGAACCTTCATTCACTGAGACGGCGCTCTACACGGCCGTTAGCCGACTTGCCATCGAACAGGGAAAACCACTCGAGAAAGCGCAACTACCCGAGATTCGGCTTCACAGCCCCAAAATCACCAGCAGACTGACCACCGCTAAATTCGCCCAACGCGTCGATGAGCGCTACCACCGCTGCCTTGACCGAGGTCCTTAAATCCGTAACGGGACCTTCACCGCGACGAAGCCAGATAGATGGGAGTCTCGATCCGCCTTTAACCGAGCAATTTGTCACTACTTTTGAGCGCTTTTCTTTGAAAGACGCCTTGTCAAAACTTCAGACATCAACGCTGTTGACATCATCGTTATAGGAATCCCAGTCTTCTTGCACATCCGGTTGATCCGCAACGGGGCTATAGCCTGCCTCTTGGGTTGGCGGCACCGCCCCATCCCCATAGTATTCATTGATGGTGACATTGTCCGCATGATGCCCTTCACCATCATAGCCGGTGTCCGAATAACCCAACCCGCCACCATGGTGTCCCATCATGCTTTCGATGCCATGAAAGAGAAACGCACCGCCCGCAACACCGGCCGCCGTAGCAGCGGCAGATCCGAGGAAGCCGCCAAAACCCGATGACATCGGTGCCGCTGGCGCCATCGAAGGCGGATAGACGGGCGCCTGTGGCGCTGCCACAGCGGCAGGACTTTGACGTGAAGATCCACCAGACCAAGGATTTTGCGATAAAAAACCGCCGCCTGAGGCGGGCCCAGATGCGGTGCGGGTCTCTTCCAGCTGCCTTTCAAGCGCCAAGATCTGTTGTCTTGCACCTGACAAGGCCTGATCTTGGATCAACGCTTTTTGAACCAGGAGATAGAGTGCATCGGGCTGTTCAAGCGTCACTTTGCTGATCAGTAGGTCAGCATCGGGATCTTTCTGAATCCCACGGATCCCCTTCAGTTGATCCAGAAAACCCGTCAATAACCGTTGTTCGTCAGTATTCATAGCGTGATATCGATTCCAAAATGAAGTGTGATAGCCCAGTTTAAACCAAGCTTTATGCTCAGGGATTCTAACAACGACAGACGTGTCTTGTTGCCACATTCGGAGTCGCTCTTAGAGCGGTAACGCAACGATCTATTGTTTCTCTTTAGGAAACTGTCATGCCATAACTATTGGGTTTGTAATCTGATATAGTACATCCAACTTCACGAGTTTATGGATCTTTATGGAATTTTTGATTGTTGCTTTTGTTTTGGTTGCCGCGGTGGCTACCGTTGATCTTTCAAAGGCAGAAGCGTCGTCGTCCTCATAGAGGCCTCAGTTTTTTATTCTGTTGTGCTATTGTCTCCTCCTAGAATGCCCCGGTCTCCGGGGCTTTTTTTTGCTCATAAATCCAAGATAGCCACTGGGCCATGAAGTGCGATAATGAGGCTGTCCAAGCGGCCTAAAAAGACGGCGCTCTTCCCATTTGACGGGGAAGGCGGGACATTACAGAAACATCCTACCCCATTCGTATCGCCCCGTTCATGCCGATAGCCACCACCACCTTCCTCGAGGTCCCCTTCGCTCAAAAGGAGCAAGCCAAAGTACTGGGGGCACGCTGGGATCCTCTCAAAAAAAAGTGGTATGTGCCTGAAGGTTTATCCTTGGTACCCTTCAAGATGTGGCTCTCTGAAGACCGCCTTATCCTGGATCAACTCTCACCGACACCCAATACTCATCCACTCTTGAAGGAATCGGGAGATAGCATTTGTCTTTCAGCATTCCTTCAAGAAGTCTCTGGCGCCATCATGGAAGGCGTGAAGCGGTCGCAATGGGTCCGCGTCGAAATCAGCCAACTGCGTCCGATCAACGGGGGTCATCTAGCCCTTGAATTGGTGGAGCATGATGCAGAGGGGAAACTCATAGCAAGGCTTCAGGGCTTTTTGTGGAATAGCCGGGCACCCGGGGTTCTAGCCCGGTTTCAGGAGACCACCGGGGCGGTGCTTGAGGTGGGAATTAAGGTCCTCTTTCAGCTCACCGCGGAGTTTAATGCCACTTATGGGTTGCGGGCGGTGATTGAAGATATCGACCCCACATTTACCCTCGGGGATATCGCCGCGAAGCTGAATGCGATCCGGGCATACCTCATTGAACGCGGCATTTATGATTTTAACCGGAGCCTCCCCTGCCCGACTGAATTTTGTAGGGTCGCCGTCATTAGTCCACGGGAAGCTGCAGGCCTCGGTGACTTTAAGCAGGACGCCGATCGCCTTCAAAGCCATGGGATCTGCGACTTTATCTATTACACCGCCACCTTTCAGGGGCCCGAGACCTCAAGGAGCCTCCTTGAAGCCATACAGCATCTTCGGGAGGACCTTCTAGGGGGCCAAAGCTATGATGCCGTCTGTCTGATTCGAGGCGGTGGTTCCGTCACTGATCTTTACTGGCTTAATGATGAAGCCGTTGCCGAGGCGATCGCCCGACTCGAGATCCCAGTCCTCACCGGGATTGGTCATGAACGGGACAATACGATCCTCGATGAAATTGCTAACCAGCGGTTTGATACGCCGTCAAAGGTCATTGGCCATATCGAAGGAACCCTCTATGGCAACACACAGGCCGCGATAGAACATCTCCTCATCATTCTTAAGACCGCTGAAAACCACTTAGCCCGAGGAAGCCAAGACGTCGAGGACTTCCTAAGACGTATCGTCAGTCTTCATCAGGAGCAGCTGATCCATGCCGAGCACGGGCTTGATCGGGAATTTCGCTCAGTACAGTATGAAAGTAGTCGACATCTTGAATTTGCCGATTTCGAGGTCATTCGAACCTTGGACAATATCGGGCAGCGTTCGGCTGTGATCATCGACACGATGGCGAGGGACCTTGAGCACCTGAGAGTCCGCCTTTATGACCTTAGCCTTGAGCGATTCAAAGAAGCAGAACAGATGACGGAAGCATATGCCCGAGAGGTGCTGGGCCTTGGGCCTAAGGCTACTCTGTCACGGGGCTTTGCTCTGGCGCATCATCAGGATGGTCAACCCATCACTTCAACCAAAAGCGCCCGGCTAGCCCAACACTTTCATCTCGCATTTCACGACGGCACCGTCCCCGTCATCATCACCCCTGAAGGAAAACGCCATGACCCAGGAATCTGATACCTTCAAAGCAAATTACGCCATTCTTAAAGAGATTGCCGAAACCCTCAGAACCCAAAAGGAACCTGACATTGATGCCTTGATTCCTATGGTGGATCAGGCACTCGCGGCCTACAAGGTGTGCAAAGATCGACTGACCGCAGTCAAGGCAGCCTTTGGCGAGCGACTTCCGGAAGATATTCCTGAATGAGGCTTTTGACATCCGGCCTTGTCATGACACCCTCTGATCGCCTCGATCCCAGGCGGCATGACCTTCCCTAAACGGGGGGACCTCTGGTTTCGTTTCTCGCTTCATCGAAGTCCTTCGGCGAAGGCGCCAATTAAAAGGGGAGTTTGACGGGTTTCGAAAAAAGCCAATCAACACCCAATTGCGCCTCACTCGCGACGGCGGCCGTACTGAAGTCCATCAGATGCCCCTCGGCATCTTTCAAGATCAAGGTATTGTCCTCTTTGGCAGGCTCGAATCGGAGCCGTTTCAACAAAGGCTCATGCCATTCCTTGGGGATTTTCTTAAACAGGTCCAGCAGATAGTCCTTATTCGTGATCAATGTCTCGGGCCATTGACCGTAGGCCAGAAAAAATGCAGTGACAGTGACTGACAGCCTGTAAACATCACGGTAACCGCCTGTGCCTAGAGGTTCGAAGGGTATGTTCATGCAAAAGTAACGCTCAAGAAGTCTGACAATTGAAAATACGTTGAACTTTTCTACGAACAGCGGGTCCACTTTGCGTATCAATATAAATCCTCTCTCGCGTATAAAAGGCCCAGCCAAAACTGGGTTTTTTATTATCCAACATATTTTGATGATCCCCGATGAGGCATGGACTCCAGTCTCATGGCTCTCATAAGTTTTAGATTACCAGCCAGTAGACTCGCGCTACCTCCCAAAAAAAGCCAAAGGCTGCTGATCAAAATACCGCAGGGAATGAGGCACAACCCAAAAAAGATTAATCCCGTTGCTTTCATTCATATGTCCTCGATCTGGGCGATCATATGATCGTTTTCGTCAGACAGTCACAATCTCGATTGGTGCCCTTCTCATGTTGAACCTCTCTAACGATTAAATGACCAAGAAGTGAATAATCAAGGCAAAAGCCAAGGTCCCCACGGAGGCCCATCCGCATGAAACAATACAAGATCGATGACCCTTCAATGATCAGTGGCGAAAAAGCCTGGATTCACGCTAGGTTTATGGAAGGCAGCGATGAAATCTGCTTCACCTACCGGCGGAAAATAGAGACCCTTCGAGAACTGGTGTCTCACCTCGAACAACTACCCTCTTTAGAAAAAAGGCGATACCGCAGCACCTTTAGGCGCTGGCAGCGGATTCAGGAACTTGAAGCAGCGAGGCTTCGCCTCCGCTGACCTAAGACTTTGGATCCCAGATAACACGACAAGCTAACGAACCACTTAGGGAGTGTTGATGAACCCCACACCGAAACCGCTTCGCATCGTCCTCATCAACCCCGAATTCACGCCGTCCTTCTGGAGCATGAGTCACTCCCTCAAGATGTTTAACCGAAAAGCCATGATGCCGACATCGGCTTTGACGTTACTTGCCGCCCTCACCCCCCCAGAACACGAAGTCATTTTGATCGATGAAGCGGTTGAACCCATCAACGAGGCGGTGATTCTGAGTGCGGATATCGTAGGTCTCACCGGGATGATTGTTCAACGTGAGAGGATGAAAGCGATTGCACAGCGTATCAAGTCGCTGGGGAAGTTTTTAGTTGTGGGGGGGCCTTGGATCACGGTGGAGGAACACTATCTTGATGGTCTCGCCGATGTCCGATTTATCGGTGAAGCGGATACCAGCTGGCCTCAGTTTCTAAAAGACTTTGAAACGGGTCGCCATGAGTCCATCTATGAACAAAAAACAAGAACAGACCTGACTCAACTGCCCGCACAAAGAATAGATCTTCTGAAACTCGACCGCTATCTCCAGGGAAGTATCCAGATGTCCCGGGGCTGTCCTTTTCTGTGTGAGTTCTGCGACATCATCGTTACCTTTGGTCGTCAACCCAGGGCAAAATCACCGGACCAGGTGATTGAAGAGCTAGACGCCTGGAAAAAAGCCGGCATGGGGGCGGTGTTTCTGGTCGATGATAATGTCATCGGAAACAGGAAGGCCTTAATTCCTATTCTTCATCGACTGGCTGACTGGCAGAAAAGAAATGGCTACATTATTTCTCTCCATACCGAGGCATCCCTCAATCTTGCTGACGATGAGGAACTACTCGATTTATTTGTAGCCGCAAATATCAGAACCGTGTTTGTTGGGGTTGAAACGCCTAACCCAGAAGCTCTCATGGAAACCCGAAAACTCCAAAACGTTGATACCAGAAAACAGCGAGAGAGCCTGTCGGCGAATGCGTCTGAACACTACCTCCTCGAGCGGATTCATCGCATTCAATCCAAAGGGATCAAGGTGACCTGCGGACTGATCGTCGGATTTGATGCCGATACACCGATCATTTTTGAGGCCCAACGACGTTTCTTGAAGCAATCAGGCATCCTTCATGCCATGGTGGGACTGCTAGCCGCCATCCCCAAGACCCCGCTCTACGATCGGCTTCTCAAAGAGGGCCGCTTGGATCTTAAGGATCCTCCTGATTTTGGAACTAATGTCATCCCTGTCCAGATGACCCGGGAAGAGCTCTCTCAAGGATTTGTTAATCTCCTGGTTGAAATTTACCAACCTGAGGCCTATTTTGATCGCGTTGATGACCTTTACATTCATCGTCGCTTTTACGATCATGCCGAGGCGATCCGAGTCCCCAACATCCCCCGCTGGCTTCAAATTAAGTATCTCGCCATCTCGCTTACTTTTACGAGCTGGATGCTCATCAAACTCCTCATCCATGCCGACGATTGGTCGCTGCGTAAGCATTATTTAAAAAGGCTCTACGGCTTTGCTAAAAGCAAGCCTTACCCCATGCGCTACCTCGATTACGTCATGGAAAGCGTCTGTCACCATCATTTTTACCGCTTCTCGCAGAACATGCTGAAGGGTGAAACAGAGATCATTAACACTTACTGACCTTGCAGCATGGGAAGGGGTGGGTCTGTTAAGATACCTACTGAGCCGCTAATGTGGCTAAAGTGATCTCAGCCCCGGTGGCGAAATTGGTAGACGCAAGAGACTTAAAATCTCTCGACCTAACGGTTGTGCCGGTTCGACCCCGGCCCGGGGCACCA
>QYQA01000106.1 GCA_007280285.1 Methylococcus sp.
CTATGAAACGATTTTCACTGAGGCAGCATTGGACCTTTGGATCGAACGCATCAAGGCCCATGGTCTTTTTGCTTTTGATACTGAAACGACCAGCCTTGATTACATGATCGCCGAGCTGGTCGGGGTGTCGTTTGCGGTCGAGGCCGGAGCCGCCGCGTATGTGCCGTTGGCGCATGAAGACCCCAACGCCCCACAGCAGCTCAACGCTTCACTGGTCCTCAAAAAGCTTAAACCGCTGCTTGAAGATCCCTCCCTCGGCAAGATTGGGCAAAATCTTAAATACGATGCCCATGTCCTTGAGAACCTCGGCATCACCCTTCAGGGGATCCGTTTCGACACCATGCTCGAATCCTACGTGATGGACAGCACAGCCAGTCGTCACGACATGGATTCCTTGGCCTCTCATTACCTTCACACAAAGACCGTTTCCTATGAGGAGGTGGCTGGCAAAGGCGCCAAACAGATCCCCTTTGCCGCCGTTTCCATCGACGCCGCCAGCCGCTATGCGGCGGAAGATGCCGATATCACCCTTCGACTTCATGATCATCTTTGGCCCCGTCTCGAAGCTTCTCAAGGTCTCAGGGGTGTTTTTGAAACCCTTGAGATGCCTTTGGTCCCCATTCTCAAGAAGATGGAAAGAACCGGTGTTCTGATTGACGTCAACCTGCTGTCGATCCAAAGCGGCGAACTATCAAACCGAATGGTGGAGGTCGAAACACAAGCCCATCGCCTCGCAGGATCCCTCTTCAACCTCGGATCCCCCAAACAGATTCAGACGATCCTCTACGACCAACTAAACCTGCCTATTCTCAAAAAAACACCCAAGGGTCAACCCTCCACTGATGAATCAGTCCTTCAAGAGCTCGCCGAACAATACGATCTTCCACGCCTCATCCTTGACCACCGAACACTGTCAAAACTCCGATCCACTTATACCGAGAAACTTCCGCAACAGATCAATCAAACCACCGGTCGGGTGCATACGTCCTATCACCAAGCGGTCACCGCCACCGGCCGCCTATCCTCCTCAGATCCGAATCTTCAAAACATTCCAGTCAGAACGCCCGAGGGGCGCCGCATCCGGAAAGCCTTTATCGCCGCGCCGGGTAGCTTGATTCTGGCCGCCGACTATTCCCAGATTGAACTTCGGATCATGGCTCATTTTTCAGCGGATGAAAGCCTTCTTAAAGCCTTTGCCAGTGACACTGATGTCCATCGCCACACCGCCGCTGAAGTCTTCGGGGTAAAGGAGGACGCCGTAACCCAGGATCAGCGGCGTTCGGCCAAAGCGATCAACTTTGGCCTGATTTATGGCATGTCAGCCTTTGGTCTTGCAAAGCAGCTCGGGATCGACCGAACCCTCGCCCAGCGCTATATCGATACTTACTTCGAGCGTTACCCCGGCGTCCGCCGCTTCATGGACCAAAGCCGCGAGAGCGCGAGGCAACTCGGGTACGTGGAGACCCTGATGGGCCGCCGACTCCATGTGAGTGACATCAATTCGAGTCATGGCCAACGCCGCCAGTCCGCCGAGCGGGCGGCGATAAATGCCCCCATGCAAGGGACCGCGGCCGATATCATCAAGGCCGCCATGATCGCCGTGGATGCTTGGATTACAGCGTCAGGTGCGCCCCTCCGGATGATCATGCAGGTTCATGACGAACTGGTTTTCGAGGTAGCTGAGGGCTATGAGGACAACGCCAAAAAATACCTCCGCCCTTTAATGATGGGCGCCGCCACGCTCGCCGTGCCCCTTGTGGTCGAGATCGGCGTTGGCAGCAACTGGGACGAGGCCCATTAAACCCATCATGAGGCGTCGTCACGTCACGCCATGCCGTCACTGAATTTGCTAGGATCACCCTGACGCGATAACGCGGTAAACCCAACTTCAAGGAAAATGCCATGAAAAAAACACTGATTTTGTTCATACTGGTCACCCTCTTGAGCAGCGGCACTGCTCTAGCGCTGACCGCTCAACAGGAGAAAATGACAGCCTGCAATGGGGACGCCAGCGCTCAATCGCTCAAAGGTCAGGCCCGTAAGGATTTCATGAAGTCATGCCTTTCAGCGAGCCATCTCACGCCGCAGCAGGAAAAAATGAAGACCTGTAACCAAGAAGCCAGCCAGCAAGCCCTTAAGGGAGATGCCCGTAAAAGCTTCATGAAAACCTGCCTTTCAAGCTGAACTTCCTCGTGAATCAGGCGGCCTCTTTATTGGAGGCCTTTCACCCTTTAAGGCCATCCCTTCAAGAAAGGCCACAGACTGGAAAACCAAAATGATGGATCTTGATCAAGCAGCCCCCATTCTTTGGGTTCTCTTTCTCGCCGTTCTCGCTCCCGTAATCGCCGATCTTTTTGGCAAAGCCCGATTGCCGGTCCTCGTCATCGAGATGATTCTTGGCATCCTCGCAGGACCCGATGTCCTTCATTTGGTGAGCGTCACTCCGACCCTTGACACGCTCTCCCACTATGGCCTTGCTTTCCTGTTCTTTCTCGTGGGCTTAGAACTCCAGCTTGGGCGCCTTTGGGGGAAACCTCTCTTGCTGGCCACGGAGGGTTGGGTCATTTCCCTGATGACGGGCCTCCTGATCGGCTCCATACTTAAGATGGCCGGCCTGGTCGCCTCCCCGCTCTTCGTCGGGGTAGCCTTAAGCACCAGTGCTCTAGGTGTTCTGCTTCCCGCCTTGAGAGATGCTGAAGAACTTGATACTCCCTTTGGTATCCTGACGGTAGCCGCAGCAGCGATGGGCGAAATCGGCCCGATTGTGATCATTTCTCTGGCCTTAAGTAGCGAAGGCCTCGGGGGGCCCCTCGATGTCCTCCTGATCGGCGCCTTCATTGGCGCCCTCATCGGCGCGACCCTTCTGGCCTTGAGGATTCACCCGCCAAAGATCATTGCCATGCTCCAAAAGCACATGCACACCAGCGGCCAGCTCCCGATCCGCCTTGCGATCCTTTTACTGGGCCTGCTGCTTTTGCTGTCGAGTAAACTGGGGCTTGAATCTATCCTTGGGGCGCTCGCCGCAGGCGTCATTGTGGGACTTTTGACCAAGGAAGCCGATGATGAACTTCGGGGACGCCTCGAATCCCTTGGGTTCGGGTTATTCATTTCTTTCTTTAGCATCGTCACCGGCCTCAAATTTGATCTTGGTGGGCTTTTAGAGTCAGGCGCCGCCTTGGCCCAAATCCCTTTGTTCTTGATCCTCTTCCTGGTGGTTCGTGGGGCACCTCTGATTCTCTACCGAAAATTGCTTGATCGGCAACAGTGGAAGCCTTTTGCTTATGCCAGCGCGACAACCCTTCCTCTCGTTATCGCCATTACCGATATCGGCATGAAAAATGGGATCATGCGAGGTGAAACGGCGGCAGGACTCATCGGAGCGGCCACGCTAACGGTCCTACTCTATCCTTCCCTGGCGCTTCAATGGCTGAAGAAAATGTCCAAGGGGGAGACGTGAGCCTCAGTGATCGACGCCCTTATGCGACGCTTGGAATTCTTTTCGGGGAAAGGACAACCGGACGCCTTAAGCGTCTGCCGTTTCTTGGATTTTCGATCTTCTCGAGCGTGATTGCCTCCCTCGCTATGGTCATCATCGCGCTGACCATGGGAGGGACGGCTTGGTTCATGAGTCATGATTCCCTGACAGCGCGTCAGTACGTGCATGATCATCTGATGGCACCTGGCTTTATTGGCATGATGGCCATCGGTCTTCTCCTGACGTTCATCCACATGAATCTCTCGGCGAAACGGCTCCGGGACATAGGGCTTCAAGGTTGGCGAACACTCGGACTTTTTGTGCTTCTGGTCATCGGACTGGCCTTTTTTTTCAAAGAAGCCATCGGCCTCTGCCAGTTTCTGGGGTTTCTGGTGCTAGCCGTCACCCCATCAAGGGCTCGTCAATCGGCTCGGAGCGGATAAAGCGACCGGCCCTTGGAGGCTTTGCTGCTGAGTGGCTCCCTGGGAGTCACTGCCCTTAAAAAAATGCTAGGGACTAGAGCTCCCTGGTCGAACTAAAACGAACCTCAGGCCAGCGCTCCTGAGCGAGCGAGAGATTAACGCGACTGGTTGCAAGATAGACCAGATAGCCACTGCCATCTTCTGCAAGATTATCAAAGACCTTGCGCTTGAAGTCGTCGAGCATCTTGGGATCCTCACAGGTCACCCATCGTGCGGTGGTCACAGGAACCGCATCGTAGATGCATTCGACGTTATATTCAGACTTCAACCTAAAAGCCGTGACATCAAACTGCAGCACGCCGACTGCCCCGAGGATGAGATCATTGTTTTTCATTGGCTTAAACAACTGAGTAGCCCCTTCTTCTGTGAGCTGCTGGAGACCCTTCTGTAAGGCTTTACCGCGGAGGGGATCTTTGAGGATGACCCGTCTGAACAGTTCAGGGGCAAAATAGGGCACCCCTTCATATTTCAGGGCTTCACCCTGGGTGAAGGTATCACCCACCTGAATCGTACCGTGATTGTGAAGACCGATGATATCGCCGGGAAAGGCGTCCTCGACATTCACCCGACTGTCGGCTTGAAAGGTCAAGGCATTAGCGATTTGGACCGTCTTTTGGGTCCTCACATGCTGCATTTTCATCCCCTTGATGTACTTTCCCGAACAAATCCTCAGGAAGGCAATCCGGTCACGATGCGCAGGATCCATATTCGCCTGAATCTTAAAAACAAACCCACTGAATTTTTCTTCGCCAGGATCCACGGAGCGTTCACGGGTAGCGCGAGGCTTGGGGCCTGGCGCATAGTCGGCAAACGCATCCAGCAGTTCAATGACACCAAAATTGTTGATGCCGGAACCAAAAAACACGGGCGTCTGCTCACCCCGGAGATAAGCCGCATGATCAAAGGTATGGCTAGCACCCTGCACCAGCTCGATTTCCAAACGAAGCTCATCGGCCTGATCTCCAAGAATCTCATCGAGCCTCGGATTATCGAGTCCTTCAATCATTTCGCCTTCGATAATGCGATCACCATGGGAGGGAGAAAATAGCTGAACCGCATGACGGTAAAGGTGATACACCCCCTTAAAGCGTTTTCCCATTCCAATCGGCCAGGTCATCGGAGCGCACTGGATCTTCAAAATGCGTTCCACCTCATCAAGCAGCTCGATAGGTTCACGACCTTCCCGGTCCAGCTTGTTGACGAACGTCAGAATTGGGGTATCACGAAGACGACACACTTCCATCAGCTTGATGGTCCTTTCCTCGACCCCTTTGGCGCTGTCGATCACCATCAGCGCCGAATCAACCGCGGTCAACGTCCGATAGGTATCTTCTGAAAAGTCCTCATGGCCCGGGGTATCAAGAAGGTTGAAGATCTTGCCGCGATGATCGAACTGCATGACCGAGGTGGTGACCGAAATACCACGCTGCTTCTCCATCTCCATCCAGTCAGAGGTTGCATGACGCGCCGCTTTGCGGCCCTTGACAGACCCTGCGAGCTGAATCGCACCGCCGAAGAGAAGCAGCTTCTCGGTGAGGGTGGTCTTACCAGCATCGGGATGCGAGATGATCGCAAAAGTCCGGCGTCGTTCTAGTTCGGTTTGAAGCTCGGTCATTGAATGAAAGCTAAAAAATAGAGATTATATCGCGCGTCTCAAGATACCCAGCAGATGAAAAAGTCTCATGCCGACCCCCTCACTAGAAACCAAAGTCCTTCAAGATCTCAAGAAGGCAGCCCACGCGCTTCAAATCGATCACATCGAGCGCCATATCTTTCTCTGCGCCGATCAGACCAAGCCGAAGTGCTGTGACCTTCAACAAGGCCTTGAGGCCTTTGACTACCTTAAGCGCCGCTTGAATGAACTAGGGCTCTCGACATCAGGCCGGGTCGCACGAACTAAAGCCAATTGCTTGAGGCTCTGCCTCAATGGACCCATTGCGGTCGTCTATCCTGAAGGGGTCTGGTATCACTCCTGTAGGCCAGATGTTCTCGAACGCATCATCAAAGAACATCTTCTTGAAGGCCGGGTGGTCGAGGACTATGCCATTCACCTGGATGAAAGGAGCACCACAGTCTAGTCGCGCTTCAACCGACAGGACCCACTTGCTCTTCAAGCCCGCTCAGCTGGCTTGAGGTGCCAAGCGCCAGGAGCTGATCGCCCGCGGCCAATGTCACCTGGTCATCGGGATTCGGAAGGACCTCGCTTGCTCGAAGAATCACCAGAATATTAGCGCCAGAGCGCTCCCGGAGTTTGAGCTCGGCGAGCGTTTTCCCCACGATGGGTGAATTTTCCCGAACCTCAATCCCTTCGAGATTAATCCGCTCATCGCCCTTTGAAATCACTGTCTCAAAGAAATCGACGACGGTCGGGCTCAAAATCAAATGGGCCAAGCGGCGGCCGCCGATGGCATGGGGGCTAAGGGCACGATTAGCCCCCGCTCGAGTCAGCTTGGGAATGCTCGATTCGACGACCGCCCGAGAGATGATAAAAAGATCGGGATTAAGGACTCGGGCTGACAACACAATGTAGATATTGATCGCATCATCACCACTGGTCACGATCAGCCCTTTGGCTTTTTGGATGCCCACACTGTCCAAGACGGCGTCATCACTCGCATCGCCCTGGACCATCAGATAACCCTGCTGAACTGCAAAGGCCAAGGCTTCGGGCTTTGGATCAACCAGCACAAAAGGTGCGCCCGCATCCCAGAGCTCCTTGGCCGCCTGACGACCAACCCGGCCTAATCCAGCAACAATGATGTGATCTTTTAGCGTACTGACTTCTCGTTGCATCTTTTTGATTCCAAGGGGATCAGCAATACGAGCCATCACCAGGTAATCCATGGTGACGGTCAAAGAATAATAAAGACTGCCAATCCCGGTGATCGCGATAAAGATAGTAAAAACCCGACCGGCTTCATCAAGATGGATCACCTCACCATAACCAATGGTCGTGATGGTGATGATGGTCATAAAGAGCGCATCCAAAACCGTCGCATCCTGACGCTGCCCTAGCCAATAGTAACCGGCGGTACCGATCAGCGTCACGAGGACAACCAAGGAGACCGGCAAGACCAAGCGATCCCTAAGACGAGCAGGCGTCCAGCGCTGATGTTCAGAAATCATGGAGACCCAAAAGTCGGTACCGCTTGACTGGACATGAAGCTCTCCCCGTAGGAGGCCTCAGGATGACCGCCCGATCATCGCATCCAACGTTCGATGGCTGGGGAGGATGGCAAACCCATATGAGGTGGCACCGACTCGCCCTGCCAGAGCTTTTCGAGTTGATAGAAATCCCTGATCTGAGGCTTCATGACATGGACGATGACATCACCCAGATCGACGAGGACCCATTCACCGACATCTTCACCTTCGACGCCGAGTGGCATCGTATCGTGTTTCTTCGCCTCTTCGGCAACATGACTGGCCAGCGACTTGACGTGCCGCTCGGAGGTTCCGCAGGCAACCACCATAAAATCCGTCATGCTGGTCTTGCCACGGACATCCACCACCAAAACATCGCGCCCCTTGCCATCATCCAACGTGGCCAACACCAGCTTCAAAAGTTCATCAGGATTCATGGGAGGAGTGCTCGGGGGGGATTCAAACATCGGAGGCAATGGGTCATCCTTTGAAAAAAACTAATGGGGACACTATTGCGCCAAATCATTCTAAATACAAGGCGAATGAAGATCATCGACGTGATTTCTTCTCAGCCTTCTTTTGAGAGGAGGTCTCATGAGTGCGGGGTAGAGCAGGGCTCGTAGCCTTTCCCCCCTTGCTGTTAACTTTGGGGGGCGTCTCCACATGCCGTGTATGCGCCTTATCATGAGAGCTGGTCTGGCCCGCCTTCGCAGGAGTGGACTCATGCCCTGTTTTTTTCGCCTGCCGGTCCACGTCTACCTGATGTGACTTGCTCTGACTGACAGAGGGCTCCTCTTGGGCATCGGTGAACACCAGCTTTTGTCCCGCCTTAACCTGAGTTCTTGGCGAAATGTGGTTCCATTTTGCAAGATCATCGACGCTGACTGAATGTTTTCTGGCCACGTCATAGAGCGTCTCACCCCGACGGACCTCGTAGGGCCCCTTATGGTTTCCGCCATCAGAACGGCGGGGAGAGGTTTCAGCGGCCAACACGCGGCCATATCGACTCTCCTGGCTCGCTGGTGAAGAACGACGGTTTTCAACCGCATCATCCCGAGGCGCCGCGCGTCCCTCACTCCCAAAGGCTCTTTTGCCACCCTTAGAGGCGCTGTCATCGGAGCGGCTCGAGGAGGCATAAGGGCTTTTTGAGATTTGCTCTTCACCATGACTGGTGTCGTCATTCGTCTTTTTCTGAAATTCACGTCGGAAGGTCTGGAAGGCGCCAGGCTCTGTCGGAAGCCCTTCATCAAAAGTCGATGGCCGCGGCAGAGGGCGCCGCTGGGAGTGCAGTCGCTCGACTTCCTCACGGAAATCAGCGGCCTTCTTGTCAGCTGGAATATAGAGGTGATAGCTCCCATCGATATCCGCATACTGGCCCTTAAAGCCCGGATTAAGTTCATAGAGTTTATCGAGCGAAATCCCGGCCGCATCCGCTGCTAGCGCAAGGTCTAGTTGATTCGTCACCTTGACGGGCTTGTACTGGGCCACGTTGGGGAGATCTTTGAGACTGATCCCATATTTCTCGGCATCGGCAAACAACCTGGAGACGGCCAAAAGCTTCGGGACATAGGCCCGTGTTTCCTGCGGCAGATTCAACGACCAGAAATCGGTCGGAAGGCCAGCGGCCTGGTTGCGACGAATCGCTCGTCCGACGGCGCCCTCACCACAGTTGTAAGCCGCGATGGCGAGGAGCCAATCACCAAAATCACCATGAAGCTTTTTGAGATACTTGATGGCGGCCTTGGTGGACGCATAGACATCCCGGCGACCATCATAGGAATGATTCCGCTTCAATCCATAGTTGGTGCCGGTCGATGGAATAAACTGCCAGATACCGGCAGCCCGCGCCGAGGAGACGACATGAGGCTGAAAAGCGCTCTCAACAATCGGTAACAAGGCAATTTCACCAGGAACATTCTTTTTCTCGACCAGCTTAACGATGGAGTAAAGAAAGGGTTCTGCGCGGTTTTGAGCTCTTTCGAGATAGGCGGGGTGGTTAGCGAACCAATTCAACTCCCGATCAATGTCGGGGTGATTGATAGGGGGCAAGGCATAAAGCGCAAAAAGACGATCCCACAAGGTGTCGTACTGAGATCCTCTGGAGTCTCTTCGGAGGCGCCCAGTCTTTCCCTTCCCGTTTAACTCGAGCTGGGACGAATCAGGTATAGTTGGCGCTTTCTTGACTTCGTTTCGGGAACATCCAGAGAGAATCGAGGCCCCGACTAAAAAGCAGCACATCAATCTGATTCGAGACTTTTTTAGTAGCATCGCTAAATGGATCCTCAACTCGGGTATTGGCCGTTTGATTTCAGGGTATTGGCGTAAGGCACATGAAAACAAGACGACCAACCCATGCGCTTTCGCGCCACCAATTCCTGAGATGGTATCACGTGGCCAGTCTCGGACAAACGCTACAGAACCGAGAGTCGGTCTATCTAAGATCCACGCTAAACCTCACCTATCAGCAAAAAACCTTGCAGATCGGACGCTTAGGATCCGAAAGCCACTATATTGACCCTGACTTCATCGGGGACTTTGTGCTGGCCGATAACAAGGGACCGAGGAGCTTCCCAACCTTTGTTCAAGCGACCGCGGGAGCCCTTCCGGTGGCTACGGAAAGCATCGATACCGTCATCCTTCCCCACGTCCTCGAGTTTGTCTCCGACCGCCATCAGGTTCTTCGAGAAGTGGCCCGTGTGCTGAAACCGCAGGGGCGACTTTTAATCCTAGGGCTCAACCCCTGGAGTCCAAGGCGGCTCATGCGTTTTTCACGCCAGCCTTCGTTTTGGAGGTCCCCATTGATCCTGGCACACCATCTTCTTGACTGGCTCAGCATCCTCAATTTCGACGCCGATCTTGAAGTGGCCTTCAGCAGCCTCGGCGGCAAGGAGATCAGAAATCCTGAGACCGCCCTCGAAGAGATCAAGGCCAGCTTATCGCTGGGATATGCGATCAAGGCGATTAAACGGGATTATCGGCTGATTCCCATTGAGCCCCAATGGTCCCCCTTAAAGCAACTCGTCAGTGGCCCTCTTATCGAGAGCCCCCAGCTTAATCGACAATCTGAAGCCCCTCATGACTGATGCTGTCCACATTTTTACTGACGGCGCCTGCCGCGGCAATCCAGGCCCCGGAGGCTGGGGCGCCCTTTTGGTCTATCAGCACAAAGAACTCGAGCTTTTTGGCGGTGAATGGGCGACGACCAATAATCGAATGGAGCTGATGGGAGCCATTAAGGCCCTTGAAGCTCTCCAAAAGCCCTGCCGCACGGTCATCACGACCGATTCTACCTATGTCATGAAAGGGATGACCGAGTGGTTACCCAGCTGGATCAAAAAAGGCTGGCGGACGGCGGGTAACCAGCCGGTCAAAAACGCCGATCTCTGGCAGCAGCTGATGGCCGCCACAGCCCCCCATGAGATCGAATGGCATTGGGTAAAAGGCCATAGTGGTCACATTCAAAATGAACGAGCTGACCGACTTGCAAACCTTGGGATCGATCACATTCTTCAGCAACAGAGGGCGCACCGATGATTCGTCAGGTCATTCTCGATACCGAAACGACCGGACTTGACCCGGCCCAAGGTCACCGGATCATCGAAATCGGCTGCGTCGAACTGCTCGATCGGAAGCTCAGCGGCAATCATTTTCATGTTTATCTCAACCCAGAACGAGAGATAGACGCTGGCGCGGTCGAAGTGCATGGCCTCAGCGAGGAGTTTCTGGCTGACAAACCTCATTTTCAGGACATTGCCAGCGATTTCCTGATGTTTGTCGAAAATGCTGAACTGATTATTCATAACGCCCCCTTTGATGTCGGCTTTCTAAATCACGAGCTCCGTCTGCTGGCCACCGAAACGCCCCTGATCACCGATCTCTGCGAGATTCTTGACACTCTCCAGCTCGCAAGACGCAAACACCCAGGGCAGCGGAATAGCCTTGACGCCCTGTGCCGACGTTACGGGATCGACAACGCCCATCGCAGCCTTCACGGCGCGCTGCTCGATGCCGAGATTCTTGCCGAAGTCTACCTCGCGATGACCGGGGGCCAGACCACGCTCCTCCTTGAGGAATTAGAGCAAGAACCACCGCAAGCCATGCTGATGAGCCGGGAATGGGCGCGACTTAAGGTTTCTGATCGGCCTGCCTTGAGGGTGATTCGGCCGAGTGAGACCGAACGGGCTGCCCACGATCAGCGACTTCTCGAGATCGACAAGGCCAGTGGCGGGCAATGCCTTTGGCAGAGACTCACCGACGCCGTCTAAGCCTCACGAAGTCAAGCGCGCTGCTGCCTTTTTTTGCTTATACTGGAACCCTGACCGTTGGGGTTTTTTTAATCAGGGGGACCATCCTATGCGTAGGGTTATATTCAATCAGAAAGGCGGTGTCGGGAAGTCCACGATCACCTGTAATTTAGCCGCGATCAGTGCGGCTGCCGGCAAGAAGACGCTGGTCATCGACTTAGATGTTCAGGGCAATTCGTCACAATATATCCTTGGCGACAAAGTGCCGGATGCCGAGGCGACCATCGCCCATTTCTTCAAGGAGTCCCTGAGCGTAAAAGTCTTCAGTAAGGGCCAAGCACAAGCTTTTAACGACCAGATTCATGCAAGCCCCTACCCGAACCTTCATGTTCTGCCATCGCATCCAGAACTTGAACCCTTGCAGAGCCGCCTTGAGTCCCGTTACAAGATCTACAAGCTCCGCGAAGCTCTCGATAGTCTTGAGGGGTTTGATGCGGTCTATATCGACACCCCCCCGGTGCTTAACTTCTATAGCCGCTCGGCGCTGATTGCCGCTAAACGCTGCCTGATTCCCTTCGATTGCGACGCGTTTTCACGAGAGGCGCTTTACTCACTCATCCAGGCGCTCGCGGAAATCCGTGAAGACCATAATCCAGAGCTGACCATCGAAGGGGTTGTCGTCAATCAGTTTCAATCGCGCGCCAAACTTCCACAGCAACTCGTAGATGAACTCTGCGCACAGGGACAGCCGGTTCTCGCCACCAAGCTCTCTACCTCCGTCAAGGTCCGTGAATCGCATAGCCTGTCTCGCCCATTGATTCACTTTGTACCAGAACATAAGCTCAGTAAGGAGTTTGTTGCTCTCTACGAGGAATTGGAAAACCGCTAGAAACCGCAACATCAAGAAAAACAGGCCTGATGTTTTCGGCGTCAGGTCGCAACATCCATCCTGAGGACGACTCCTTCAGTCAGGACGCTAACGCCCAAAGACACTCCCACCCCAAGGTTTTCCATGCGGCTATCCCCCTTTCATTGGCCTTTATCGGTTCAAGTCTTTGTCGCTATGATCTTAGGCATCGCCCTCGGGGAATTCGGCCGCACGCAGCCCTACCTCGGCGGACTGGTGAACAACACTCTTGGCCAAATCGGGATGATGATCATCCGCTTCCTGAAAGCCCTGGCCGTCCCTCTCATTCTTTTTGGCGTTCTGGATGCCATCATTAGTAGCCCGGTGACGGCAAAAATAGCGGGAAGGCTGGCCATCATCTGCCTTATTAATGTCACGGTGGCCTTTGGTATCGGCCTTACCTTGATGAACACCTTAAGACCCGGAGATGCTTGGCGGGGACACACCGAGGAACTGATTGAAAAACTGGGGGGGCCTCAAACGCCGCTGGGCCAGGGCCTCAAACCCACGCTAGACCCACTCCAAAGCCTGAGTGGGCTCATTCCAAATGATCTTCTTGAGCCTTTCCTCCATAACAACGTCATCGCCGTCGTGTTGCTCGCAATCCTCTTTGGAGCGGCCATTCGCTCGATTCGGGGGCGAACGATTGATGGGGTGCCGGTTCATCTTGACGCCATCGAACAGGCTATTCGTGGCCTTTACCAGATCTTCGCCCGGGTTCTGACCTGGTCAGTAAGGATTGTTCCCCTGGCCGTACTGGGTTTGGTGGCCCATGCGGTTGCAAAATTAGGGCTGAGCCTCTTTCAAGATCTCATCAGCTATGGCGGCATCGTCCTTTTGGGTCTGTCGCTCCATGGCCTAATTTACTATCCCTTCATGGCCTTTTTTGCCGGCGGCATAACCCCCCGCCATTACCTCGGCCAAGGCGCCGATGCCCTCTTGACCGGAATGGCCACCAACAGCAGCCTTGCGACCGTCCCGATTACGCTTCGATGCCTGCAGCGGATGGGCGTTAGCGACACGTCGGCACGATTGGCCGCGTGTGCCGGCACTAATTTCAACAATGATGGGGTAACGCTTTATGAAGCCATTACGGCGCTATTTCTTGCCCAGGCGATCGGCTTTGATCTCACCCCTTTTGAGCAACTGATCGTGGTTCTCTCGAGCCTCATGGCGAGTATTGGCATTGCGGGCGTCCCTGAGGCAGGTCTCATCATTCTCCCCTTGGTCCTCGGATCCGCAGGGCTTCCAGACGCTGTGGTCGCCGCCGCCATCCCGCTCATCGCCCCGATTGACTGGATTCTTGCTCGGTGCCGTTCCGCCGTCAATGTGCTCAGTGACATGCTGGTGGCCATCTTGTTGGATGCTTGGAATCAGCGCGCCGGTCAGCGTCAATAGGGGGGATTCACATGAAGAAAAAAGGGCGCTCTTCCGCTTGGATTGGGAAACAGGATAATTTGATGGGCCTTTTGAGCCCTCAATGAGTGTGCCATCCGATGGAATCGACCACCCTCTTCACTGCTGCCCTGGGCCTCAAAGAGCCTTGGAACATCCGCTTTCGACCTTTAGAAAGACATGAAGGTGTTCACTACGTCGCAGACGTTCAATCCATCCCGCGATGATCTCAGACATTCAATCCGTGAAGGGCTTGGCGATTGATGGGATCGCAAGCGCGATGTCAAACGCCGCCGAAGAGTTTTGGACAGATCTGCGTCCTCTTTACGAACATTGTGGCTTTCGTAAAACCAACGGAGTTCCGCCATGACTAACGCTATCGCAAGCACTCGATCCGCCCGTCTCGGCTTGCGCGCCACACCCGAACAGGAGACGGTGTTGCGCCGGGCTGCGGAAGTGGCCCACAAGTCGCTGACTGATTTCATTCTTGACGCGGCCTACCACGCCGAACAGACCTTGCTCGATCAACGCGTGTTCATGGTTTCTGGCCGTCAATATCCAGCGCTCCTGGAGATACTCAATCACCCGAAGTCCGACAATCCTGGGCTGACTGATTTGTTCTCTCGGCGACCGGTTTGGGCTAACAAATGAACTGGGTGGCACCCCAACCACCGGGCACATCGCATCGGCTGGAAGAATGTGATTGCGGCAAGCCTGCCCTAACGGACTGGCTGCTGAACCAGGCACGCCAAGCGCAAGGCAGCGGTTCTGCGCGAACCTTTGTAGCCTGTGACCAGGATCGGGTTGCCGGCTACTACAGTTTGACCGTGGGGCAAATCGACACAGGGGAAGCGCCTGAGCGGATTCGTCGTGGCCTGGGGCAGTACCCCATCCCTCTGGTCATATTGACCAGACTTGCCGTTGGCCCATCCCATCGATGCCGAGGCCGATGCGTTTTATCGGCGCTTTGGTTTCGATCCAACGCCCCTACCAGAGCGGCAACTGATGATGTTGCTCAAGGACGCCCGGCGATCAGCGCGGACATGAAACGCTGACTGATCTGCCGGCCACCCCCCCTTCCTGAATCAGACCCCGGTATGACTGATTTTCCACACGATTCGGCAGAGAGCCAAAAAAAGACAACGCACCTTAGGTGCGGTTGCCTCCAGACGCAGGCGACACGCCTTCCTATGAGCGATGGGATCCCATGAAGATCTTGAGCAAAAGACAAGAAGGCCATGAGGCTCGTCTCATCAGCATCGACCATCTCCGAGGGATCATCATGATCCTGATGGCTCTCGATCACACCCGGGATTTTTTCAGCAATGCCCATTTTAATCCTCTCGATCTTGGGCAAACCAACCCTGGCCTTTTTCTGACGCGCTGGATCACCCATTTCTGCGCGCCACTGTTTATTCTCCTTTCGGGTATTAGTACGGAACTGTCCCTCTCACGAACGCGGGACAAAGCCTCCCAATCCCGTCTTCTCCTGATGAGAGGAGCTATGCTGATTCTCCTTGAACTCACCTGGATCAGGGTCTTTGGGTGGGACTTTGGCCTTGATCGAGACCATATGAGTGTGGGCGTCATCTGGGCCATTGGATGGAGCATGATCACCCTCGGCGGCTTCATCTATCTCCCAAGGCTTTGGATCCTCATTTTCAGCCTCACTCTGATGTTGGGCCACAATGCGCTCGATGGCATCAACCCTGATCGTTTTGGTCCTCTGGACTGGCTTTGGAAGATCCTTCACACGGGGGGAAAGATCCCTCTTAGGGGAGGTCAACACTTTCATCCCTACTATCCACTGATTCCCTGGCTGGGCCTGATGACCTTCGGATATGTCATAGGCCCCCTATTTCATCGCCGCGCCAAGGATCGACAACGCATGCTCATGGGATTAGGCTTAATCTTGACGGTCGCCTTTATAACGCTTCGAGCCACTCATGGCTACGGCGAAAGTCATGGCTGGGTCAATCAAGGGCCTTGGATCCGGCAGGCTCTTGCGTTTCTTGACTGTACGAAATATCCCCCCTCGTTGCAGTACCTATTGATGACGCTGGGGTTAGGTCTCATTGTGCTTTCACTGATCGACCGGGTATGGCCCCAGCGAAAGCCGCTGCTCGCCATCTTCGGGGAGGTCCCTCTTTTTTTCTATCTTCTCCATCTTCCTTTGATCCACGGTCTCGCTGTCCTTTGGGATCTTTTGATCTATGGAACGGCGATCTCTGAATTTAACTGGCCCTTCAATCCGGAACACATCAAGCCCCCCATAGACCGAGGGATTCCTCTTTTAGGGGTCTACCTGATGACGGGTTTTGTGATCTTGTTGCTCACCCCTCTATGCCGCCAGTATGCTCAATTGAAGCGACAACGAAAACATCCGCTCCTGAGGTACCTCTAATGGTGGCCTTGCGTATTGGGGGGCTCGTCACTGTTCGCAAAAATCTGCACTTATCTATGAAAATATCAGCTTTTCTCTTGAACCTTCAGCCATTGAATGATGGCCTCGCGGACCATCTCGGAGATTTTTCGCCCTTGGGCCACTGCCTTCATCCGCTCGATGAGTTCGACAGGCAAGTAAATGTTGGTGCGTTTGCTTTCGGTCATTGTTATGTAGAATAGGTGCAAATAAAGGTCCTATTGTACTGATGTCCGCCACTGAAGTCGAACTCACGATGCTGAGAGTCCACAAGATCAAGCTGAATCCTCATCAGGAATAGGACGTCTATTTCCTTAAGGCGTGCGGTGTGGCTCGTCACGCCTATCACGGGGCCTTAGCGACATGGAAGCATCAGTACGACGCCTTAGAGAAGCCCAACGAGGCGAATCTCAGAAAGATCTACAACGCCATCAAGCCCGTCGAGTTCCCGTGCGCCCTAGAGGTCACGAAGTGCGCCCCTCAGCAAGCCATCAAGAACGCAGGCAAGGCCTACAAGCATTTCTTCGACCGCCTGAAGAAAGGCAAGAAAGGCGCAAACGCCGTGCCTACCTATGGCAAGAAAATCAAACGGCCTATCGTTGGTGGGTATCTCTCCGTCTTGATCGAGACTCAGGA